>JAGLEG010000099.1 GCA_023145185.1 Thermoplasmata archaeon | reverse complement strand
CTGCAGATGGTCAAGGTCGAGGAAGGCAAACCTGCGCTCCTCAGGCGTGGGACCAAAGAACGGGTGGTCAGGCTCGTGGCGGATGAGATGATGGAAAAGGGCAAGGTATCCCTGCGACAGAAAGACCTTGAGAGACTTCGGGTCAAAGCAGGGGATATGGTCACGCTTCTCCCCCTGAAAGGAGTGGGTTCGAAGCTTGGGCTCAATCTGAATCCTTTTCGCAGGGGAGAGAGATAATGAAGGGCCAACTGTCCCAGAAGGCCGATCAGCTTGATGTCCCCACCGTTCTCCAGGCGGTCAAGGAACGGCTGATAGAGAAGCGGTTCAACATAGATACGTACGACCGGACAAATGGGATCATCAAGGCCAGAAGGAACTCACTGGACATGGTGGTTATCGGGGCCTACAGAAGAGCCTCGATCTCCGTCGAGAAGGATGAGGATACGGGGAAGATCGGAGTTGAGTTCGAGTGGGGCGGCGTGGCCTTTGGTGCAGTTGTCACCTTCGTGGAACTCTTCCTGGTGTCAATAGCGATCTTGAGGGAAATGGGATCTGCAGGCCTTCTGATCTCCGGCCTCATCGCGTTGATCGGAACGGCGATCAATATCATCCTCTTCAACTATCTCAGGGCGAGGTTCAGATCGGTCCTTTCCAGAGATATCAGGGACCTCGATGATGAGGCTGGATCGGAGCCGAAGGCGTAGGTCCTTCAGACCTCCCAATCCTCTTCCGACTCGTCATGTATAACTCCCTTTCTCCCCTCCTCTGCAGCAACGGTTCTCATATTGGGCCTGTTCTCTCCCTCTTCCACGTCAGCCCATTCGACATCGGCGGGCCTGTCCCTCCTGTATCTGATGGCCAGTATCACTATCAGGCATACCAGCGTGATAAGGAGAAGTGCAGTTATGGCAAAGAGCAGATATTGTGGCCCCTCCTCATTTGGGGCAAGTCTTCTGCTGGCCTCCTCTGGTGTCAGCACCTCGATCAGGATCGGATCGACGATCGTGCTGGTGCGGCCGGAGTGGTCCAAGACCTCGACATATGCATTGTACTCCCCCAGGTCGGTATAATTGTGAATGACCCGATCCCTGGCGATCCAACCCGAATCCGTCCCATCGCCGAAATGTACCCGGTATGAGGCAATTCCAACATCGTCGGTACATCCTTCCAGGTAGAAGGTGATGGGGCCGAAACCGCCCACGATCGTCCTGTTGGACCAGATGATCGGGACCGGGGGTTCAAGGTCCAGCCCTATCTCCTTGGTTTTTTTGCTCTCCTCATTTCCAGCCTGGTCCATTCCGTAATATCTGATGGTGTTGATGCCCAGTTCCAACTCTATGTTCTCCCAGTTGTACAGGAGATAATCCCCCTCGTTGATCGAGTAGTAGAACCGCTCATCGGACAGTATCATCCCCCTGCCCTGTATCTCCATCTCGGGAGAAGAGTCCTGATACCAGATATCGTTCTCCGGCTCCCGGGAAATGATGAGGGAGGAATCCGGAGGTGTGGAATCGATCCTCACCTCCACCACCGACCCATCCACCCGATTCCCCGCAAGGTCGACGGCCCAGCTGGTGATATCATATTCTCCGTCCGTGAGCAGAATGGGGTCCGAGTAATCATACGGCCCATCATCCCCTAACATCAACTGCAATGTAGCCTGGGCATCGTCCGTAACGAGGGTGAGGTACATCGGGTCCGTTGTCCAGCCATCCTCCTGGACAGGGTCAGTGATCACATCCAGGCTGGGCTTCGTGGAATCCACCTTGAAAGGTGAATCCCTCTTCGGCCCCTCCCTTCCGGACGTGGTGACCGCAAAATAGCTTATCTCATATTCGCCGTCGTCAAGCGAGAACGGAGCTGTGAACACCGAATAGTTCGAACCGTTGATGGAGAAGAATACGGAATGAGATGTATCGTGCTCAAAAGAGATGGTCGGGGGTGTTTTATAGTAGCCTTTTTCACCATCCGGGATCCCGGGATCCGAGATCAGGAGGGCGCTGGGGTCAGATATGTCCACGGTGACCTCCTCAATTCTCTGGATCTCCGTATTCCCCGCACGGTCGACCGACCAGTACTTGATATCATGATCTCCATGAGGAACCCTGAAAGGGGCAGAATAGATCATCTCACCCTCGCCCAGATCGTAGAAGATGACTGCGCCTGCCTCCGAGGACAATGTGACCGTGGGTGAGGTGACGTACACACCTCCTATCCCATCCGGATCCGATGGCAGTATCCTGTAATCGGTTGCGGGCATCAGGGTATCCACGCTGAACCCTATCTCCCTCCGATCCTCCTCCAGGCCCAGATCGGAAGAGAAGAACCCGAGCGAATGATCTCCCTCGGGGGCCGTGATCGGCCCGGTATATATCTGGTCCTCATCGTCATCCCAGCTGAAATAAACGGCTACGCCTGGATCGCCCGAGAGTGCGATGGTCGGCGGGGTGAGGTAATATCCGTTCGTCCCGTCAGGGAGGGCGGGATCGATCTCCACGTCCGTCACAGGAGGGGTCCCGCTCGTCTTCATTACGGACAGGTCAAATCCCCCTCCGGCAATATCGGTGGAAGCGATCGCATACAGGAGATCATGGGTAACACCGAAGTCGGGAAGGTCCAGGGAGGCGGACGATCCCGTATCGGAGGTTATGTTATCGGAGAACACCTCCTCACCTCCCGATATGCCTATCAGGGCCGTATGGACGTTGACCGTGGAATTTATGAGGATCGAGAGGCCGCTCCCGCCCCCGGTGAACTCATAATAGTATCCGGCATAGCTCACCGTCGAGGTCACCTCATCCTGGTAAGGATAGGAATCGGTCCTGCCCTGGAACGTTGATATGCCTATATCGATCAGCCCTTGATCGTATATCCCTCCCCCAAATACGGGGTCATCCAGAAGGTTCGCCACCTTGACCCCTCTGTGGACGTCCAGTCCATCCTCTCCATATCCCAGGTCGGACAGTACCTGGTCCACCCCTGCCATGGAATTAAGCGGTTCCGACGTTAATGAGGCCATGATGGTGGCTCCTCCGAAGTGGTCCGCCAGATATGCGACATAGGAGTATGCGGCGCCGTAATCCGCGATGTTATCCTCCGGTGTCCCATCATCCCAGGCGATGAGATCGTTCTCGGGCCTCTGCTCGTAGAGGGAGATATGGCTGTGTATCGCAGGTGTATCCGGCCCCAGGGAGATCCTTACCGAAAGGTCCGCCATTCCCTCGTCCAACCACACGGCCTCGTTGGGGTCGAGGTCGTAATGAAGCATGTGCTCGAACTCATGGGCCAGTATCTCATCGATGACCGAGATATCCTGGATATCAAGGTAGAGGTCGTCCCGATGCATGGGGCTTGCTATGAAAAAACCACCCACCCCTCCAGGTCCGTCGCCCATGTCGTAGATCCTTATCTCCACCTGTGAAGGGGGGGTGCTCGGATGGAACCACCCCGTGGCATTGGGGTATATCCTGATATCGAAAACCGCTTCCAGCGCATCCAGCCGGGATGTGGACATGGTCTCCCCCTGGGCCAGATATATCTCGCAGTACGTGCCGGTCCTCACCAGGTCCCATGTGGAGGGCGGATCATCAACCCTTGTGGAGGCTATCGGTTCGATCTCCCCCCGAAGGACCCTCGTTAGAATGGAGGAGGAGTCGATCGGCCGCTCCACGCCCGGGCCATCCATCTGCCTCTCGACGTACAGGAACATCGTGCCCAGAGCGGTCCCAATATCCATCCCTTCATCAAATGCCCCGCCGCCATTTTCGACGACCAGGGGCGATAGCATCAGGAGCGCCAAGGTCATCGCGCCTGCCTTTTCGAACATCCAGACATATATCAACGGAGCCTCTATTATAGATTACCCGTACAATGTTCGGGTCCGATCAGGCGACCTCTATCCCCTCTGGTGCCGACCTCTTCTTCCCACCCTTTCCCTTGACCTGAATGTTGGGCAGGGGTAACGGGGGGGGCAGCCTAACTTCCCTGCTGAGAAGGACTGCGACCGGTATACACGCCCTCATTATCGATGAGTGTATCTCCGAGGCGACGTTCTCGGGCATGTTGCCGGTCTCGGACCACGATTCATAGAGGGATTTTGCCTCTCCGGTGAACGTGAGCTTCCCCTCAATGGCCACATTTCCAAGGCCCTGATATGTGGCCTGATATCTGAAATCGATCATCGCCTCTTCAGGCGTCACAAGGGAGATCAATGTAACAGATGAGTTGTTGTCAATCCTCAGATTGGCCTTCTTCCCAGGGTTCCCGCCCCTCTTGGCCTCCACGTTATTTATCTCGGTCTTTGTTATCGGCATTATCCATCACCCTCGGGGGTATCCATGGCCTCGTAAGGTCGTTTTGTTATTTTCCCTTTTCCGATAGAGAACCATCGGACCCGACCACACAGATATAGATCAGGGGACACCCTTTGCATATTGGATCTGAAAGGCAGTGGTCCTTGCACAGGACCACGATGAGGGCGTGTAGCCTGTTGTAGAGGGCGGTATCTCCCCTCAGCTGTTCCATGAGGTATCTCCAGGCCACCATCCTGGATCCCCGTATCGACGCAGCAGCCGAACATACATATCCATCAGGTAAGATGTGGGATGCCCCTCCATGAGCATGTAACAATGTGTTGGGATTTACCCATTTTCCCTCCGTATCTCACGCATTATACCGGAAATGAATATTAGGTCGAACATGGTTCTTCCCCCATGGGTAGGCCAAGGGCCATACAGAAGATGCCTCAATTGGATGCAGGTTGGAGATATCTGATCATCGACGGATACGTGGACGAACCTGCGGCATTGGGCGTCCCACCATATATCTCGCCGCAGGCCAGGAGCCTGGCAGGAGGATTATCCGCCGGTGGGGCAAAAGAGGAGGAGATCGGCTATATTACGGTCGATGGATGGAGAGGCCTGAGAGGGGCGGGCAAGGAGATATCCTCATTACCCCGCCTTGAAGCGGTCATCTGCATCAAGGGGTGTATCGTTCCTGGTAAATATCTGAGGGGTGAGCCTATCTCCGATAGGGAGCTGGCGGAGATGTCCCTCTCCCTGACCCACATCCCTCTCGTAGTCTGCGGCCCCGCATCATCAGGCCTGTCCATTGATGGAATACAGGTGATCGAAGGTGATGTGGGGGTGCTTGGGAACGCTATCTCGGCAGAGGGGGCCCTCCGTTCGAGGAACGCAACGGTTGAGGAGTGGAACACACATCTGACAGATGGGGCTTTCATTGTCCGAAAACACCCGGACTTCCCATCTCCACTGATAGTGGAGCTGGAGACGGCCAGAGGCTGCGTGAGGTACATCTCCGGAGGGTGCTCTTTCTGCAGCGAGCCGGGAAAGGGCCCGATCACGTTCCGGGAACCACACCAGGTTAAGGACGAGGTGCTGAGGCTCTCCTCCATGGGAGTTGAGAACATCCGGATCGGCGGCCAATCGGACCTGATATCTTACATGTCCCCCGATGCCGGCAGGGACGAGTGCCCGAGGCCGGACCCTGACTCTCTATCTGAGATGATGATCGGGGTCCGGGAAGCCCTGTACGATGGGCGGGGAGTGGAGCTGGC
>JAGLEG010000098.1 GCA_023145185.1 Thermoplasmata archaeon | reverse complement strand
ACACCGGATACTCCAAGCGTTATCTTCGATGAAATATGCTTCGATATCTGATGGTCGCGTTCACAACCTGTTCCTTTTTCGGGGAAAGCGTTAATGAACTCCTTTCAATACAACATCCATGGAACCAAACGACCTCGGACCCATATCCAAGGAGAAATGGAAACTGAGGCTGGGCCCCGAGCGATACGGGGTGCTCAGAGAGAAGGGGACCGAGTCACCGTTCACCGGTAAAGCGGACCTCCTTTACAACGAGAGATTCGGGCATTATCTATGTGCTGGGTGCGGTCAGACGCTCTTCCTCTCCCGATCGAAATTCAATTCGGGCAGCGGCTGGCCCTCGTTCAGCGGGACCGCGGACGATGCCGCGATCGTGGAGGAGGAGGACACCAGCATTGGAATGGTCAGGACCGAGATACACTGCAGCAGATGCAACGGACACCTGGGCCACGTATTCGACGACGGATCCACCGGCCTCAGATACTGTGTGAACTCCCTCTCCCTCTATTTCGTCGAGAAGTGAGAAACATCTAGGATGTTTAATATACCCATTCGATACTCCATGGGTGAAGAGGGATAAATGTGAAGGTTCTGGCCATCAACGGAAGCGCAAGGAAGGACGGGAACACCGCAATACTGATAAGAAAGGTTCTCGCAGAGCTGGAGAGAGAGGGCATCGAAACGGAGCTCATCCAGCTTTCCGGCCATATCATTCGGGGGTGCACAGCATGCGACATGTGCACGAAGAACCTGGATGATAGATGTGTGGTGGAGGGAGATCTCATCAATGAGCTCGTGGGTAAGATGAAAAATGCGGATGGGATCATACTGGGCTCACCGGTGTACTTCTCGAACATGACCTCAGAGCTCAAGGCGGTCATCGACAGGGTTGGAAGGGTGGCCCGTGCAAACAACTGGCTGCTCAACAGAAAGGTGGGTGCCGCGGTTGTCGCCGTAAGGAGGGCAGGGGCCCTCACCACGTTCAACTCCATCAATCACTTCTTCCTGGTGGAGAACATGATGGTCGTTGGATCATCGTACTGGAACCTGGGAATTGGACGGAACATCGGCGAGGTGGAAGATGACGAGGAGGGCATGAGGACCATGGAGGACCTCGGAAGAAACATGGCGTGGCTTCTGAAGAAGGTCAACGCATAGCCCCTCATACATATTCATCAAGAACGTTTTATTACAAGAAGGGATAACGGATAAATATCGAGGTTAGGTTACCTGACCTGTGCCGGAGACCAGAGAATCCCAAAACATCCAGTTTAAATGAATTCGGGAGGGATCTCCAGGTGCCAGGAGCGGATCCGATGAGCATACCGAAGTTGAATATGGATGACCTGGAGGCCAGGGTCCCCATTATACAGGGGGGGATGAGTGTGGGCATATCGCTATCAGGCCTTGCCTC
>JAGLEG010000097.1 GCA_023145185.1 Thermoplasmata archaeon | reverse complement strand
CAGTTGAAGTGTTCCACCGTCCCATCGGGATCGGAGGACCTCGATCCGTTAAGAACGACGATCGATCCAACCGTCACTGACCTGTCCGAACCTGCATCTGCGATGGGTGGATCATCCGGTTTGATGACAGTTATGGTGACGTTGTCCTCGTCGCTCTGGTTCGACCAGGCGTCCCTGCTGTCCTTGACAGCAAGGGTAAGGACGTATGTCCCCCAGGTATCCGGCGTAAATGATGGGGCAGCCGAGAATTGATTTGGAGAAAGGGATGCGTCCCTGATAAGGGAGCCGGAGGGATATGAGGAGACGTTCCAGTTGTACGTCAGGAGGTCACCAGCCGGGTCCCCGCCTGGAGCGTCCTCGGGATCGGAGCTGCCGGTGCCGTCCAGGGCCACGACCTCCCCGAGCATCACCTCTTGATCGACCCCGGCGTCCGGCATGGGAGAGCTGTTGTTGACCTCTCCCCATGTGAGGTTGGTGCGATACACTTTTACACCCGAGCCCCAGGTGGCGCCGGAGATGTCCAGGTCGTCGTCGTTATCAACGTCCAGGAACTGACAGCCGTAGTAGGTTCCCCCTGTGGGAAGCCCCAATCCCGTAACCTGGGTCCATGCAAACGATGTCCCCGGACTATCGGACCCATTGCCGAGGAAAAGATACAAACCCGATCCAGCCTTCCCTGCAAGCAGGTCAAGGTCTCCGTCATGATCGATGTCCTCAAGGTCCATCTGTGCGAACCTTCCGGATGATCCGAAGTTGGATGGGAAGGAACCTGCGGTCCAGCTGAAATCGGTCCCGGTAGCCCCTCCACCGTTTCCCATGAGGAACCTCATCCCATTGTCTCTGGTCCCCATTATGATATCAAGGTCTCCGTCGTTGTTCACATCACCCAGCACCACACCCAAACCCGTCCTTTTCACGGATGAGGGGAGTGAACTGGACCTGCTGGTCCAACCATTGCCGTCGGAGTCCTGTGTATAGATCACCAACCCCGTGGAGGAATAGGCAACGGACGCGATATCGGGCAGACCGTCCCCATTGAGGTCACCGACGTCGATCCCTGCATACTCGCCCGAGGTGGGGAGACCAGCGCTGTTTCCCGTCCATGAGATCGGCGAGGATCCCGAGCCGTAGTAGGCCTTGATACCCACTGCGTTCCCGGTGGAATGGGTCAGGGCGATGTCCAATCCTGTTCCTTTTGTGAAGTTACCCAGATAAAGGCCATTCGTGAGCCCGGAGGTGAGAGGTGATGATATGCCCGAACTGGACCAGGAGCCGGAGGAGTACTCCCAGGCCCCGATCCCTTTGATCGAGCCTGTATCCGTCCCCCAACCATCGTTGCACGCATATAGCTCCACGTTGCCGTCCCCGTCAGCATCCCCGAAGGCGGTTCCACCCCAGCTGTCTGCCGTGGGTAGGCCGGTGGAAGTAGAGGTCCAGGTGCCCGCACCGTTGCCTTTGTAAACATAAAGGCCCTGTGTGTTCGCCGACCCGTAATCCTCCCCTCCGAACGCCATGTCGGTGTTCCCGTCCCCGTCGACGTCCCCCACGGCGATGGCGTTATAATCACCACTGGTTGGAAGGCCCGATGAGTATCCCGTCTCCAGGGCGTTGATGGGAACACCTTCGGCCTCCATGTCGATCGATACGGAGAATGAGATGATCAAAAGCGATAGTGCGATGAAAATGGTTGCGTATTTCAAGTAAGTCCCCCACGTTAAGGTATTGTTACCCTCTATCAAGGATATAGGTCCAACCCACTTTTCGATTATTTAACCGTTTTGAGGGGCATCCCGTAAGAGGAATGTTACTATTCCATCTGATAACCGGGTTATTCTGTGAGGAACATCCTTGCAATCCTGTTACTAATAAAATAAATCTGAGGTAAATTACTTATAATCGTTCAATATCGCATTTCATATTGTCTCAAGGGAGAGATGGGATATGGAAACAAGTCCGATCATCCAGTCAAAGAACCTCGTCAAGCATTACGATACCGGTTCAGTAGTTGTCAAGGCGTTGAAGGGCGTGGATCTCAAGGTTACCAGGGGAGAGATGGTAGCCGTGATGGGCCCTTCGGGCTGTGGGAAGACCACTCTGTTGAACTGCCTCTCGGGGCTTGACGATATCACCGCTGGAAATGTATTCGTGGAGGGGACGGACATCTCCACGCTGAAAGATGATGTCAAGACCGAGTACAGGGCGCAGCATATGGGATTTGTTTTCCAGTTCTACAACCTGCTTCCCGTTCTAACGGCGGTGGAGAACGTGGAGATGGTCCTCCTGCTCAGCGGGGTAAGGCCCAAGGGTGCCCGGGTGAAGGCGATCGAGGCCCTGGACACCGTGGGATTGAAGGGATACGAGACCCACCGCCCATCTCAGCTCTCGGGCGGCCAGAGGCAGAGGGTCACCCTCGCCAGGGCGCTGGTCAACGATCCCAAGATAGTCTGGGCGGATGAGCCCACAGGCGACCTTGACAGGATGAACTCCAATGAGATCATGAACCTGATGGTGGAGCTCAACGAAAGGCTCAAGATGACCATACTCCTGGTAACACATGATCCGGGTGTGGCCGCCAGATGCAAGAGGGTCATCCACATGGAGGATGGCAAGATCGTCAAGGATGTCCCGATCACCGCGGAGGATGCCCTGAAGCATCCCAAGGAGGGCAATTACGACCTCAAGGGTGAAAGGGATGCTGGAGCGGCAAGGGTAAGCATGCAGCAGGAATCATCACTGTGAGGGCGGTGTTGAGATGGGCTTAATAAGGAACCTTATCGACAGAGGATTGGGAATATTCACCATCGTGACCCTCTTCTACCTTTTAGGCGTAGTCGTGATAGCATTGTACTTTCTACCATTCATCGAAACGAGCCTCAAGGTTCTGGAGCTGGATGAAGCTGCGGCGATATTGAAGACGATCATGACCTTCTTCGCCTTTTTCCTGATGATGCTAACGCTGCTGTTCATCGGGATCAGGGCATTGATGAACCGCCTCCAGTTCAGGATGGGATTTCGGAACCTGATCCGTCACAAGGGAGATACCGTGATAGCCATTCTGGGCTTCATGATCGGCACATCCATCATCTGCTCCTCCATGGCCATCGGAGACACCATGAACAACATGATCGAGGACCTGATCTACGACGGCTATGATCTCTATGATGAGTATATTTATCTCCAGGATGGGAACGGCGATCGGATATACATCAATGGATCCCTCGCCAACAACATGTCAGATCTCGCCTGGGACCTGAATGACGAGGGAGAAACGCTTGTCGATGGCGTATCATGGGAGGTCATGGAGACCGGATCGGTCATAGACCACCACACCGCCCTGTTCGAACCGATGATGTCCCTGCGGGCCTTCAGTAAAGCAAGTACAGGTGCCTTCGGAGGCCTTTACATTGATGGGAACGAGGTGAATTACGACCTAGCCATGGATGAGGTCTACATGACCGCTGACGGTGCAGATCTTCTTGAGGCGAAGGTGGGGGATAACCTGGACATATCATCGGGACTTCTTATGAAAAATTATACGGTCAAGGGCATAGTGGACCAGACCGGTAGGGCGTCTACTTTCTTTGACGGAAATGCACTGTACTTCTCCTTTGGATCTATCTGGTCCCTGTTCAACGTCACACCTGATCAGGAGGTTGACTACGGTATTGGAGAGGATTGGAGTGGCGGGTATTACAACGTGATGATGATCTCGAACGAGGGCGGGAGGGTCGGAGGAGCTGACCACTGTTCGGAGGTTATCCTGGAGCTGGAGGAGGATTACAGGGAGCTGGAGCATCCCCTTGGACCCAATGGCAGGTTCGAGTTCGTTGACGACAAGGCCACATCTGTTGAACAGGGAATGGAGGGGATCAAGATGTTCTCCCAGCTGTTTATGGTCCTTGGGACATTTACGATAATTGCCGGGATCACGCTTATAATCAACATCTTCGTGATGCTCTCGGAGGAGAGGAAGGAGGAGATGGGCATCTCCCGAGCGGTGGGAATGAAGAGGAAACACCTCTCACTGATATATCTGTTCGAGGGGACGTTGTATTCCATCATCTCATCATTTGTGGGGGTCCTCCTCGGAGTCGCCACGGGTTACGGGATCATCTTCTTGCTGCAGTGGATATTCGATGCAATGGGAATGGGTATGCTTGACATCCTTGGAAGCTACAGGGTGACGTCTCTTTCCCTGATACTCTCCTTTGTTGCAGGATTCTCCATCACCATAGGAACCACGATCTTCATCACAAGGAGGATCTCAAGGCTCAACATCGTATCGGCGATCAGGAACACGCCCGTACCAATGGAAGAGTCGAAGCTGGTGGTGTGGGTTCAGGAGCTGCTCAAGGTCAGGGATATGGAGAACAGAAAGGGCGATGGAAGCCTATTGGCAAAGTCGGTTGAATATATTTTCAACAGGATGACCTTCCTGGGAACCTGGGCCATCATTTTCGGACTTCTGCTCTTTTTCTGGGGGATGGGAATGGAGACCCAGTGGAACACCTATATGGGCCTTTCACTGCTGCTCATAGGGGCAAGTCTGATGCTCAAGTATTTCCTCAACGAGAGGCTGACATACAGCATAGCTGCCTCGCTTATGCTGGTCCTGTGGATAGTTCCGATCCCGGCATTCATTCAATACTCAAGTGATATGGAGATGTTCATTCTCTCCGGTATATTCCTGGTGACCTCCGGGGTCCTTCTACTCGTGTGGAACACCGATATCATCCTCTGGGCGGTGGAGAGGATGGTCACGTTCATAGGCATCTCCCCGGCATCGATCAAGATGTCCATCTCCTACCCGATCAAGAAGAGGTTCAGAACCGGCGTGACCATCTTCATGTTCGCGCTGATCATCTTCACGATCACGACGATGTCCATGATAGTGGCCCTCTTCAACGTCAACATCGATGAGTTCGAGAAGTCCATTGGCGGTGGGTATGATATCATAGCCTTCTCCGCCGTGGGCATCGACGACCTCGAGTCCACGATAATGTTGGAGGACCCGAACAGTTACAGCTCCATAAACTGGGATTACTCCGTTTCCATCTCCATGGGAATATTGAAGATGAACTTCACCAACCCATTTCATGGCGGCAGCGAAGGTTCGAACCTGGAACAGATGTACCAATGTGCCGGGGTATCGGACAAGTTCATACAGCGAAATACATACGGTTTCATTGGCGTTGCCTGGGATATCATCGATAAGGATGGAAATGCGGAACGTACGGACAGATACGTTTGGGAACTGTTGAATGGCACCGATTACGTTATCCTTGACGGAAGCCAATCCAGCGACAGCGGGATGGGCCCCCCTGGTTTGAGCCTCATGGAGCTGGGAGATGTGATCACCCTTCAGTCCATTGACGGCAGGTATTACAACAAGACCGTCATCGGCTTCACGGAACAGTTCGGGCTCTCGGCCGTGTTCATGGATGAGGAGACCGCTGCAGAGGAGTTCGGCGTCACCCAAAAGACGATTCACCTGATACGGACCAGGGATGTGGATGACATGGATGATTTCGCCAACGGGCTGAGGCGCTCCATGCTCAAATACCTCTTCTACACGGTGATCATCAAGGAGCTCGTTGGGGATATGCTCAAGGCGCAGAACGCTTTTTTCGACCTGTTCAACGCCTTCTTATCACTTGGCCTTGTTATTGGCATTGTCGGCCTGGGCATCGTCACCCTCCGGTCCGTATACGAGAGGCGTCACGAGATCGGCATGATGAGGGCGATAGGGTTCAAGAGAAAGCAGGTCGTATTGTCCTTCCTTGGGGAATCCACGTTCATAGCAGGCTCGGGCCTGCTGACCGGGACGATACTGGGGATCGTTGTGGGCTGGATCATCTGGAGGGATGGAATGCAGGATCTTCTCCCCGAGTTCGGGGTTCCATGGCTCAAGCTCACCTTGATCGTGCTTACAGCGCTCTTCTTTGCGCTTGTATCCTCGATACCCCCTTCGCTGAAGGCGTCGAGGGTGTCTCCTGCAGAGGCTCTCAGGTACGAGTGATCGTATAAAGGAGGCCATGAGAACCGGACGAACATCCGTCTGTTCAGCATGTAGCATGTTCAACGTTCGTACTACAAGCTTTTTAAAGGGGTTCACTGCCTTTTTTGTATAGAAGGAAAGTGATACCTTGTTTCGCAGGTATGGAAAAAAGTTACTCATGTTCGCCTCCATCATCGTAATTCTGTCGTTCATTTTCCCGGTCATACCGGTGGACGGGGATGGGTGCTATATTCCAGTTAAACCGAATATCAGTATATCAGAGCCAGGACAGAAGGCGGTGATCGCCTGGAACGGAACCCACGAGAGGATGTACCTCTCCGTAGATATCTGGGCCGAGGAGCCCACGGAGGGGCTTCACGTCGTTCCTTTTCCATCGATGCCAACAGTTAACCTTGGCAATGTCTCAATTTTTGAGAATGCGACGGAGGAGTTCACAGATACGGTCCATATAGTAAGGAAATACGGATGGTATTATGATGGCTCCGCGGGAGGAAGTAACTCGTCTCCATCGATAGATATCAAATTCCATGATATCCTTGGAGTCCACGATCTAACGGTCATCAAAGTAAAGGACGTCGACGGATTCAAAAGGGAGATTGAATCGATACTCACCTCATTGAACATATCCATGGAAAGTTGGCCTGATGGATTGGACCAGGTCATATGCAACTACACGAGCCGAGGTTTTCCATACTTTGCGATCGACCGTTTTTCCGTGGAACCCGAGGAGCTGTCAATTGATCCGATCGTCTACCAGTTTGAAACGGATAGGGTGATCTTCCCGCTCGAGATATCATCCCCCCTTTCTGGTTTTTCCACAGTAAAACTGAGCATAATTACACCTGAGAGCATTCCCCTCGATCTCTCGGGAGCGGACAGGTATTTCGGGATTCTGATGGAGGGACGGCTGTTATTGGATCAGGTATTGCGAATCGATCCCACCCTGGTCGATATGTTCGATTCCTGCTGTTTTGCCATCTTTCTGGAGGGGAAGGTGGACCTGGGCAAGCTCAGGGGAGACCTTGTGCTTGAACCTTTCCAGAATGCATCATGGATGCTTCTAAGTGATCGCATGGAGGTGTCCTTCTATACCGACGAAAACGGGATCGATCGTTCGGCAATGTTCCTGTGGTCCCATATCAATGACGATACGTCGGGCAGGATGGCATCTGCAGAGACCGGTGAAATATTATGGGAAGAGCAGGATTTGTTCAGGACCGATGAAGAGGGAGGTTATTGCAATGGGATCATTCTGGAGGATCTGGACGATGATAACGTTCCGGATCTGATAGTGCTGGAGTTGATCTCAGGAAATCAGTCCGTATCCCGTTTCGACGGAAGGGACGGAAGCCTGATCTGGAGAACCTCCCTGCCGATGATGCTCACAACCTGTCACATGACAACAGAGGGTGAGGATGGAGACGTCCTTCTTGTCATCCCCTCTTATTATGGTGTTGCTTCCATACGTCTGGAGGATGGGTCCTTGACCTATGTCGATTCTTTATCTGATGCATACATCCACTCCATCGACCTGGATCGAGCGGGTTTGATCTCATCGCCCTCTGGGGATATCCTGATCCTTCCTGACACCAGGAACGATCATCTCGCCTTGATGGATCCAAAAACCCTTGAGTTGATCCTCTGCGAGTATGGATATGGATATCTGGACCATTTCTTCTACAAGAAGGATAACAGGGAGCTGATCCTGTGTCATAAGGGGGAGTCCCTCATATTATTGGACCCCCAGAACGGATTCCTTGTAGAGGAGCTCAACGTGATCGAGGGGATATATGTCGACCATTATTATGAGGATGGCGATCATTTTCTGATCTTCCTCAAGGACCGCAGGACCGCCGTGAAGTTCGACCTCAACCATAAGAAAATGGTGTGGAGGACGACCTTCATGAAGATGGAGGGAGACTACGGTGGCCTTAGGCTCCACACAGACGATATCAATGGTGATGATCGACTCGATATTATGCTTTATTACGATCACTCGCGTCTTGATTGGTCGAGTTATTATTCCAATGCTGATGAGAATTCCGTATACACGGTGATTCTGGATGGAGCCGATGGTTCGCCGATCCTTACAGAACATAGAAGGGTATTGCACCCGGGGCTCGATCTCGACGGGGACGGGGAGATGGAGGTGTTGATGGATTCACCCGATGAGGTCCAGATAGTGGATCCCGAAACCGGCCTGGTTGAGAAGTCGTTCATAAAGGAACACGTTGATGCCCTTGTCAGATGTCCTATCGTTGAGGATCTGAACGATGACGGGGTTGAGGATCTCGTTCTGGCCATGTTCGGTAAAAGCTGGGATGGCTACCATTATGGATTGGCTGCCGACGAGCTGGTGGTAATAGATGGGCAGTTGTGTGAGCAATCCGGTGAGATAGAGGTCACGGGTTCAATACGAGATATCGATGTCATTGACCCTGTATATGGGGGAAACAGCTTGCTGCTCCAGATGGGAGATCAGGTCCTTCAATTCCCATTTTCCATGGATCTGGACCTCCATG
>JAGLEG010000096.1 GCA_023145185.1 Thermoplasmata archaeon | reverse complement strand
TGATGATCTCTTTTACGGGTTCGGGCTGGGTCCACTTCTGCTTGAATGATTGGTCCTGGCCCCATGTTTTCTCGTATCCGGGCCCCTTCTTCCTCTTTGTGGTCTTGGGTCTTGCGGCCTTGGGCATATCGGGCCAATCCTTCTTGCCCATGATATCATCGAGGTTACCAAGTCCTGTCGTCCTGAAACCCACCGCAAACGTGTCCCTGAACACGATCCCATCCAGCCTTGCTTCTATCTTCCTGTTGTGATCAAAAAAGAGCTCCCGGTCCTCGTTGAAAGAGCGCTTGCGTTTCTGCAGTATTCTTGGCTTTCTGAACTTGGCATGGCATACGGAGGTGTCGAATATCCTCTCTTTGGACTTGTTGCGATACTTCCGCTTTTTTACCGTAGTCAAATTACTACATCTCCCTCTTCCCGTGACGGGCTTCCCTGTAACTTCAGAGATAACAGAATATAAATGTTTTTCCACGGAAGGGAAGGGCCTGGACCCTCTGTTCGACCTATTCTGCCGTATCCTCTTTCTGCTCCCTGGGCTTCCTCTTTCCCGTAATGTGGAACCCCGATCTCGGGGTGATGTAGAATATCCTTATGGTGTATGGGTTCAACCTCTTCGAAAAGGACTCCTCCAGCTCGACCTTGGTGTAGAGGGAATGGTTGTCCACGATCAGGAGGATCGCCTTGTCCCACTCCTTGAGGGAGCCGATCTCCGAGACCACCCTTGATTCCAACTCCTTGAACCCCTCGGTCTTGGAGGACCTGCCGGTCCTCTTGTTCATCCTCCGTGCGTACTGAACGTCCATGTTGTGGATAACGGAGAGCCCCACCCCTGACCCGAACCTCCAGGATGAGATCGATGTGGGCCTTCTGCTGCTGTATCTGATCGTGGTTCCGATCTGCATGGTGTCCAGATCGATAAAGCAGAGATCCGCCCTGGGCCTCTCTCCCATCTCACTGCCCAGCATGATGTGGACCGGGCAGGTCCTGAGGGGCCTCTCCTCCTCCATCCTCGATCTCCACCTGCCGTCCTTTCCGAATGTGTACCGCCCCGTTTCAACGGGCGCCAGGCACGGCTCCTCGCTGATATCCCGATATATCTGGCA
>JAGLEG010000095.1 GCA_023145185.1 Thermoplasmata archaeon | reverse complement strand
TCAGGGAATATTTCAAAGTGATCTCTCGAATATCCCTGTTGTCCGTGGCATCTACCCAGACCTTGAACACATGGGAGGTGTAGGGTATTTCGTGAAGAAGTACTACCCTTGGAGGTGTACCATCCACGATTGGAATGGACTTATCGAGGATCATCCAATTTCCATCAAGGTCCGTGACGCCGGTTCGATAGTTCAGGATAAATGCCCCAGCAGGGATGGTCTCAATTTTGATATCTGTGAATATCCCAGATCTATTGATCCTATCCCCATCGTCATACCAGTACTCGAAGAAACCATCCCTGATCTCCTCGTTATCGCTGATCGAGAAGAAACATACGATATCCTCTTCGGTTACCGGACTTCCGGCGGTCAGATCGATAATGACCGGTGGGACCGAGTCGATAACCTCAAGCTCCTTAACAAGTACGTTCGCATTCCTGAGCTTATCCCAGATCGTCACGGCGTAGGACATGGTGTAGCTCGTCTCAGGGACAGGGATATCGATCTCCCAGATATCATCAAAGGGTCCGGATTTCAGGGTCCTTTCCCCTCTTTCCCTCGCAGTATAAATGTCAAAGATCACGACCATTTCGATGGAATCCACCTCATAGTTATCCGATATCCTGAACTTCATCCTGTAATCCATATTGGACCTTGGAGGCTCTCCTGTGATATCCTCGATGGAGGGAGGGGTAGCATCGACCACTGATACAGAGTACCAATCCGAGACGTTCATCAGGTCATTGATATCAGCAGCGATCAATCTGAATGTCACCCGACCTGTGAGATCTCCAACCGAGATGTTGAAGATCGGATAATATATGTTGGCGGGTTCCGGAAGTGGATCCAGTCTCCCGATCTCACCATCCATTTCATCATAGTAATATTCGAGGTAGGAACCTTTGACCTCAATATTATCCCAAACGTAAAAAGAGATGGTGAAATTCTCACCGGATCTGGCCTCCTCCTCCCACCAGTAACCGGTGATCCACGGAGGAATGACATCCTCAACCGTGTAGTTGAAGGAGAAATTTGCCATATTACCGGCATAATCGGTCAGGTTGAAATCGAGTAACATGTAATCGGCTACCATGTAGACCTCGAAAGATAGGTTCAATACCCCATTTTCGGCAAGCTCAAATTCCTCGATATGATCGTTGTATTCCAGGCCCCTTAGAAAAGAGTAACATCTCATTTCAATGTCGATCTCCATTCCAAATATGTTCCTGTTATCCTGTACCAGGAAGCTGGCATTGAACGTTCTACCGGTCTCCGGTCCGATTGTTGTGAGGTCAATGAGTGTGGGAGGTGTGATATCGGGAGGAAGTATCTCCTTCACAAGGGGGCCATCGTCACCTGGGCCGTGTGGAAGGTCGGTGTCACCGATGCCGTCCCCGTCCATATCATCACCCTTATAATCTAACCAGTAATTACCGTATATATAGGGGCCACCAACGATGTTGGTCTCCTCAAGCTTTCTATATCTGTTCCATTCGATCTCATCAAGGTCCTGATCGTAGAACTCCATTCCTGTGGTCTCGAAATAGTTGTTCCAAACATCGATACTGCGAGCGGAACCGAAACTGATCGCAGTGTTGTTGTTCAGAAAATAATTATTGGAAATATCATTATATTGCCCGTGATCCACCCCAATTGCGGATGGTACATCTCCGCGAAAGGTGTTGTTTAGAATATTATTGTAGCTGGAATATGAACCCTTGATCATGATGGCCAAAATTACGTTCGACCTAAAGGTATTGTTTATGAGATCATTGTAATCACCGCTATTAATAAATATACCTATATGTCCATTTTCGTAGATCTCGTTTTCTATGATCCTGTTATTATCCCCATAATAAGATATTTTGACACCATTAATCAAATTATTTGAAATCCGATTAAAAGAGACCTGATTGCTTGAAGCCCGGTAAAGAAAGATCCCATCGCTGTTGAGGGATAGTTTATTGTACTGAATAATGTTGTAATCACTGCCATCCAACACATTGATCCCTGGACGGCCGTTATTCTCTATTGTGTTACTGATAATGATATTTCGATCTGAATTTCTATCGAGCCATATGCCAGCCATCATATTGTTGGAGATCATATTATTTCTAATTTCAACTTCATCTCCATTGAGATACAATCCGAATCCGCTTCCTTGGTTGTGAGTGATCCGATTTTGTGTGAAAACAATATTCGATCCCGTCAGGTAAGATATTGAAATTCCATCCTGGCCATTGGAAGAAATATTATTTCCCTGAATTAAAACATTGTTGAACCCATACCTTAAGGTAAATCCGTTACCATCGTTGTAACTCACATGATTATCTTTAACCAGAATATCTCCTGATAATCCTTCAAGTGATAGACCCACATCATTTGCCTTGAGTGAATTGTTTGAGATAATTACTCTCTCGACATATTTCAGACCGATTCCATACATTGAGTTGTTCTTGCATATTGTATGTGATATACTCAGGTCTGTCCCGGAAATAAAATGTATACCGATCGAATTGTTTTCGAATCTTGACTGGTTGATGGTAACGTTATCGATATCGGTCATCCCAATACCCCTCGGACTTGTATTGATGATAACGTCAAACATGTCAATATGACTTGATTCAGTTGAATATATCCCCATATATCCTTGATCGATCCTGGTATGTGAAATATTCACATTTGAGGCGTTGTGGACGTATATTGAAGAGGTCATATCCGTCTTCCCACCGGATAACGTGCAGTTCCTTATCACCAGGTGCTTGGTCGTATTCACAATCTTGATCCCAACGGTATCTGTGACCTCAATGGTCATGTTCTCGATGACATACGGATCGTTCGCCGTTCCCGATCCGGAACTGATGCCATTTGATGTGTTGAAAGCGGAATCCCCCTCGATCAGAATGGTATCGTCGAAAGAAGCCCCTGGTTCAAGGTCAGATATCTCATCTTCGAGAGGTTGAAGTCCAGCCAGGAGCGAGGGTATCAGGATCAAGACCACGGCGAATAGCGACATGGTGGAAACGATACGACCTCTCTTCATGCTGATCCCTCTTACCGGTAAGAATCCACAGACACGTATTAAAAGGTAGTTGACACATATTAAAAGATAGCTGAGTGAAAACTGCAGTACACCGCTGATCCCCCTGGATCCCAACATTGACATATCTAATATGATCTGAACCTCTCAATGTTGGGA
>JAGLEG010000094.1 GCA_023145185.1 Thermoplasmata archaeon | reverse complement strand
TCCGAGATGGTGATGAATGTGCCTATGTAATCCTCTCTGGACGAGATCTTTTCAAGGGAACTGAAGTAATCAACAGCGTTTCTCTTGATCACTTTGCTATTCCCTTTCAATACGGATTGGATCGCACAATACATCCCTATCAGGACCTGTTTCCGCTCGCTGTTGATCCGGGGGGAATAAGGGATCTTTTCAATATCCCTCCGTGTAGATGTGATCTCAGAGATCGCGTGTTTTTCACCTTTACCGGAGAGAACGGACAGGAGGTCGAGGGACGTCCGTTCCACCGAGCGTAGGTCCCGTTTCTCGATATATCCATGAATGGATCGGGTCAGATAGGCCGCGGCACGGTCCATTTCGCCCACATCCCTGTATATCCATCCTGCGACCCTCAAGGCCCTTGGGATCCCTTCGCCCCGTTTTTCCTTCCTCGCCTCGTTCACGGACCTCAGCATGTATCCAATGGAACGTGAAAGATGTCCCTTCTCGTACTCTATCTCACCGATCTTCTGGAATATCTCAGACAACAATCCCCTGTTTCGAGAGTTCTTCGCCAATGTTTCCGAACGGAGCAGGTATTCAAGGGATACATCCGGCTCCCCAAGTTCCCTGAAAGCCTGCCCGATCCTGATCAGGGTTTCCGCCTCCTCCTGCCTGTTCCCTCCCATTCTGATAAGTTCAAGACTTCTTCGGTATCTCTTCAGCATCTCCGATCTGGCGCCCTCATATTTTGCCAGTTCAGCCCCTCTGGTCAGCACCTTTGCCATCACAAGGTTCCAGTCGGACGATCTATTCTCCATCAGTTGGGCACAGATCTGAGTTGATTGGCCGAGAGATGTGCGTGCGGATGTGACATCCCCTCTCGCCATTGCTGAATCGAAGATGAGCAGCTTCAGGTCTATGGCCTTCTTCGGTTTCAGATCAATTGGGTCCAGATCCTCGACCCATTCTCCTATCTGGAGGTATCCCCTGTCGATAAGGGATGGCCCCCATTCGAGCAACCCTTTCAGGAACTTCTGATCCAGGCTGGATTCCCTGGCCAATCTAAGATATTGGAACAGGTCCTCATCTTTTCCTCTTCTCAAATGGTGTTCCATGGCCCTTATTGAATATTTGATCCGCTCCCCCTCCGGAATGGAATCCCTTATGCTCTCCTTGAGGAGACTGTGAAGATCGAAGGAACCATCCGGATATTCAAGAAGTAGTGATTTGAGGGCAAACCCATTCAGAACGTCTTCGTCCAAACCCTCTATATATTCGAATCCTGCCCTCTCCATGGGTATCAGGAATTGAGATGCAAGGCGCAGAACTCCCTTCTCGTCCTCATCCAATGTGGAGAGGATCTCCTCCACGATGAAACGGTCGAGCGAATGTCTGAACTCCCCGCGATCGATCTCAGGAGAGATCAGGTAGAGGTTTATCGCCATCGGGTGCCCTTTTGTGATCTCGAATATGGGGTCGAGATCCACGATTGGGAGCCCCCTCTTGGATAGAAGCTCTCTGACGCTATTCTTGTCGAGCCCTTCCAGATCGATCTCGATAACGCCATTCCTGGTCATTACCTCCGTGTTGGTAACGATGGGGGGCCTGACCCTCCCCGAAATGATCATCTTCGCACCGCGTGAGCCCTGGATAAGGGAGTCCTTGATGCCCCTGAGCAGTGAGTAGAGATCGGGGACGCCTCTCTCGATATTGTCCAGTACGAGAAGCGTTCCTGTATCCATGTCCTCAATGGCTTTTTTCATTGCCGTGTACGGGTCAATTACCCCGGTCGAGGAGATATATCCGTAAAGCCGGTTCTCGCCCATGTTGTGCAGGTTCTCTCCCAGTTCTCTCAGGAAGCTTTCGATCCCCATCCAGCTGTCGATATTGATCCATATGGACGTGATCTCCCGATTCGTCCTTAGAAAATGAGATAACAGGGTCGTTTTACCCTGGCCTGCCATGGAGACCATGGACACAATGCGGATATCATCGTCCTTTATTGCGTTGGAGAGCAGTTCAAGCTCCGCCTTCCGCCCCACGAAATCAACGACCCTCGGGAATGGTGAGATATTCCTGTCGGGTTTGATTCCCGCCTCCATTGCACTCAGATCGATCTCATTTCCTGCAAGGTGGTCGGATATAAGTTGATAGAGGGAGATCATCTTTCCGCTTCTCTGCTGGACCCGGTCAAGGACCTTCCCGATGGACCATTCTTTCAGGGATCGATCCCTGGTTCTGACAAGAACAAATTTTTTCTTAAGCTCCTCTGTTATCTTTTCAACTGTATCTCTGCCCTTAACGGAGAGGAAATAGACGCGCCTCCTTCGGGGAACATCCTTGATATGGGAGGTTCTGTACTCTATCAGGTCCTGGGTCATCAGCAGGTTCAACGCCCTGGATACGTTGTTCTGCCTCATGTTCAGCTCTTTGACCATGCCTCCCTGTGACAGCACTTCATCGACCGTATATTGGTCGATTTCATCCATATGATCGAATAATAGTAGAAGGATCCTAGTCTCCGCGGTCATCCTCTTAAGGTGTTCTCTCTTTCCTCTCATATTCCGATCGGATAGATATGAGCGTGGGGGTAATTAAAAGTTCGATATGAAATGATATAATTTGATATTTACTGATATAATTCCGGAGATATCTTTGATCCACCTTTATATCCACATGAGGTCCATCGTTTTCCAGACCCCAATCTGGTGATATCATGTCTGGAAAAAATCGTGGATCGAATCTGATGATCGTATTGATGCTGTTGATGGCTCCCGCCTTTTCCATGGTAATGGTGGGCTCCTCAGAGCTTACATTCAGGTCAAATATACCCGTGGTCTCGGACGGCTACAGGCAGAACAGCTTCGACATCGCTGCCACGGGAGAAGGCGCTTCCTCAAAGATATACGTCGCTTACGAGGATGAGGTTACCAATAACGCCCCGTCCATAAAGTTCAAGAAATCCTCCAACGGTGGGGAAAGCTTCGGTCCATTTATTGATTTCGTGAATCTAAATCCACCCTGGCAGTTCAACAATAAACAGAGGGACCCCGCCATAGCCACTCATGGAAATAACATTGCAGTTGTTTATACGGATAATACGATGAGGGAGATAGAGGGAAGCACAGCAGACAGCCTGATCACGTGTTCGATCTCAACGGACGGCGGAGGTCTCTTCAACCATTATCAGGTAACTCCCGCCACCCTCAGCGATTATCCAGAGAATTCCCTCCAGTTCCCGGAGGTATGCTATGATCCGGATGGGAACATCTTTGTGGTGTGGAAGGAGAAGAGAAACAGCGACCCGGGTGAGAGAATATTCATCAGCTACTCCACCAACAACGGATCGACATGGTCGACCCCGCAGAAGGTCTA
>JAGLEG010000093.1 GCA_023145185.1 Thermoplasmata archaeon | reverse complement strand
AGTACGTTGGTCGCTTCACCCTCCTGAGTTTGTGCATCGCCCACCATTAAGAAGTTCGTTGAGATGAGAACGAAGGCTATCCCTATCATGTATAATCTGGAAACGTTCATGACTAATCCCCCTTTTACATCGTTAAATGGGTATTAATAGTGTTTCCCTTCGTTCAGATCTTATCGTATCCACACATCTGTTAATCTAGATTTTGGAAACAATAATCATTAATTGTTATTATCCCTTGTAAAAATATTCAGGAGTTGAAATGATGGTAATTATCGAGACCGGGCGAACCCCTTGCAGGGCATGCGGGATCGAGACCGAACATCAGATAATATTGCTCAAAAGACCAGGGCAAAAGGAGTTCTTCCTGGGGCAGGCAACTCAGTGCATCTCCTGTGGAAATGTGGTCAACCTTCAGGAGCAGTGGGGAGAACTGTTCGATCAAGAAGGGCGTTAACTGGTTTCATTTCCCCTTCTTCTTGTAGCGTTGATAGTGTTTTATATCCTTCGTCAGGCCCCTCCACTTCGCCCTCTCCTGCGCCTGGGCCCCCTTATCCATCTTCACGGCAAGATAGTTGAGCTCTTTTCTAAGTTTAACGTAGTTCTCGAACCTCTTTTCATCGATCTCCCCGCTTTTCACCGCCTCCTGAACGCGGCACCCGGGTTCCGCTAGATGCTGACAGTCCTTGAACCTGCATTCCAGCGAGAGCTCCCTGATATCCTGGAACGCATCCTCCACCATTGAAGCGTCCCCCCAGAGCTGGAGCTCCCTCAACCCCGGGTTGTCCACCAGGACGCCCCCTCCCGGAAGGGGTATCAGCTCCCTCGAAGTGGTTGCATGGCGTCCCTTGCTATCGTCCGTTCTGACCTTAATGGTCCTCTGCCTCTCCTCTCCCAGGAGGCTGTTTATCAATGTGGATTTCCCAACCCCTGAAGAGCCTACAAGAACCCCGGTCATCCCCCCCTTCAGATAGGTTCTGACCACCTCGACCCCATCTCCCCTCAGGGCGCTGATATCATGATAAGGGACGTCTCCAGCGACACCGCCCACCAGATCCAGTTTCTCTTCCATATCGTCCGCGATGTCCGACTTGTTGAGTAGTATGATCCCTTTGGCGCCGGATGCTGACGCCATGGCAAGATACCTCTCCAATCTCCTGAGGTTGAAATCGTGGTCCAGGCCCATTACAATGAAGATGATGTCAACATTTGCGGCGACCGGCTGTTCTCTTACCTCCCTTCCGGCAGCCTTTCGGGATATGAAGCCCTTTCTCTCCAGGACATTCACAATGGTGTTGTGTGTCTCTGATAACCTGATAACTACCCAATCACCAACGGCCGGGGGACATTCATTTATAATTTTTGATTGCACCCTGGCCCTGAGCTCCCCCTCCTCCGTGAGGATCTCGTAATGGGAGCCGTCGTACATGGAGATCCTGCCAACGACCACACCTTCCAGACCTTGCGGTGAGAGCTTATCAAGGGACTCCTTGAAGAAAGGCGACCACCCCAGGCTTTTTAGATCCATTTCCATCTCCTGATATCGCTAAAGGGACATGGCAATTAAATTATTTCCGTATCACATCGTTACATATCTACCCACACCATACGAGAAACGCCAGGATCTTTTGGGCAAACCAATAAAATGAAAGTAGGAATTACCACCCTCCAATGAGGACCCTGCCCGTTCACACAACGTATCTGGAGATGAGGGAACCCTCCAGATTCAAAGCTGCAGATATCGAGGGAAAACCCGAGATGAGGAAGAGGACCAGGGTCAAACCGGACGAACATCTGATGCTCTACGAGGCCGTGGGCAGGGACCACCAATGGTTTGACAGGATCTTGATGCCCGATGAAGAGCTGAAGGCGATCCTCGAGGATGATCTCATTGAGCTTCACACGCTGCACGTTGACGGCAGACTTGCAGGATATATCGAGCTGGACCGGAGGACGCAGGGGGACGTCGAGATATCATATCTGGGCCTTCTTCCGGGCTATATCGGCAGGGGATTAGGGCAGTTCCTTCTCGAAAAAGCCCTCCACCTGGCGTGGAGCTCAAGGCCAGATCGGGTCTGGCTGCACACCTGTGAATGGGACCATAAGGGGGCGATTCCGCTCTATCTCAAGGCGGGTTTCAGGATCTACGACAGGAAGATCGTCATGCAGTCCCTGCCCGACGAGTGAGATCTGCATACAGGGCCGCCATATCATCACCTCTTTCTCCTAACCGGCGGCACGTACCGCTTGAGCATCAATGATAAGGTGATAACGGTCACGGAGCTCACGGCCATCGCCATGGCAGCGAACTCGGGCATCATGGTGATCCCAAACAACGGTTTGAGAACACCTGCTGCCACAGGTATCAGCGCCGTGTTGTATGCGAACGCCCAGAAGATATTGCCGTTTATCCTGGACATCACCTTCCTGCTGAGCTGGATGGAGGCCACACCATCTCTCAGGTCATCGTTCACCAGAACGATGTCCCCACTCTCCACGGCAACGTCCGTACCGGAGCCGATAGCGATGCCAACATCGGCCGTGGCCAATGCTGGAGCGTCGTTGATGCCGTCCCCTATGAAGGCGACGCTGTGCCCCTTCTTTTGGAGAGCCTTAACCTCATTCGCCTTGTCGGTGGGGAGCACCTCGGCCACCACTTTCTCAATGCCCACCTCCTCTGCGACCCTCTCCGCAGTGGACCTGTTGTCCCCGGTGAGCATCACAACCTCGATGCCCATACTGTTCAGCTCCGTCACCGCATCCTTCGAGCCGGCGTGGATCGGGTCGCTCACGCCGATGATGCCTACGAGCTTCCCGTCGGATGCAACGAGGATGGAGGTCCTGCCCGCATCCTCCATCCTGGAGATGCCTTTGTGCCCCTTCAATGAGATATGGTTATCTTTCATCAGGGCCCTGTTTCCAACGAGTATCCTCTTTCCATCCACGGACCCGCTCACGCCCTTCCCACCGTGGGTGTCCATATCTTCAACCGGATAGAGCTCAATATCGTCATTTTTGGCCCTCTTGACAATGGACTTTGCAAGGGGATGCTGGGACCTCATCTCAACGCTGACCGCAAGGCGTAGAAGGTCTTTCTCCTCCACGCCTCTCGGCATGATCTCCACAACTTCGGGCTTTCCCTTCGTTATGGTTCCCGTTTTATCAAGCACCACCGTGTCTATCTTCCTCGACCTCTCCAGCGCCTCGCCGTTCCTTATCAGAACCCCCAGCTCTGCGCCCCTCCCGATCCCTACGGTGACCGCGGTCGGGGTGGCGAGGCCCAGAGCGCATGGGCACGCTATCACCATAACCGATATCAACGTCGTAAGCGAGAATAACAGGGTCTCCCCTACGAGAAAGTACCAGATCACAAAGGACAGGATCGCTATGGTCAATATGGCCGGGATGAAGTACGATACCACCCTGTCCGCAACACGTTGGATAGGAGGACGGGAGTTCTGGGCTTTTTCCACCATATCGATTATCTGCTGGAGCATGGTCTCCCTGCCCACCTTGACGGCCCTCATCTTCAGGACGGAGTTGTCGTTTATCGTACCCCCTGTGAGGTCGTCCCCCTCCCTCTTGTGCTCCGGGGTGGGCTCCCCCGTTATCATCGACGTGTCCACGTAGCTCTCCCCATCCACGACCTTCCCGTCAACGGGGACCTTCTC
>JAGLEG010000092.1 GCA_023145185.1 Thermoplasmata archaeon | reverse complement strand
GGAGGGATAGTGGGATACAACTATGGCTCGGTCGAGAACTGCTACGCAACTGGCACCGTTAACGGAAACAGACATGTCGGTGGGCTCGTGGGAATCAACGACGGCAGCACGGTCGAGAATTCCTACGCTACAAGCATTGTCAATGGAAATGAACGTGTAGGCGGGCTCGTGGGGTGGGTCAACGACGGTATGATCTCCAACTGCTCAGCCTCAGGAAACGTCAACGGAGAGGATTATCTAGGCGGGCTCGTGGGATACAATGAAGATACGATTGAAAACTGCTCAGCCTCAGGAAACGTCAACGGAGAGGATTATCTAGGCGGGCTCGTGGGAAAGAACAGCCTCGGCACGGTTTCCAACTGCTCTGCCTCGGGAAACGTCAACGGAAGAGATTATCTGGGCGGACTCGCGGGGGAGCACTATCAGGGTATGATCTCGGACTGCTATACAACTGGAAGCGTCGGCGGATTTGGCGATCAGATCGGAGGGCTCGTGGGATACAACGTCGGCCCGGTCTCGAACTGTTATTCCACAAGCAGCGTCACCGGAACGTATAATGTTGTAGGAGGGCTCGTGGGATATAACCTCAACACAGTCACAAACTGCTACGCTACAGGCACCATTAACGGGATAACTTCTGCCGGCGGGCTCATAGGAGAGAACCGTGGCCCTGTCGAAAACTGCCACGCTACAGGAAACGTCAACGGAACAGGACATATCGGAGGGCTCGTGGGAAACAATTTCGGTACGGTCGAGAACTGCTATGCTTCAGGGTACATCAGTGGAGATTATGATGTCGGAGGGCTCATGGGATCCAACGATGACCTGGTCTCAAACTGCTATGCAATAGGGAGCGTCAGCGGAACAGGAAATGATGTTGGAGGACTCTTGGGATACAACGAAGGTTTGATCTCAAACTGCAACGCAACTGGAAATGTCAACGGACATGATCACGTAGGCGGGCTAGTGGGATATCACGAAGCAGATAGCACAATCGAGAGCTGCTATGCAACTGGAAACGTCCTAGGATCAAATCGTATCGGAGGGCTCGTGGGACATATTCAAATGGTGGGAATAGTTGAGAACTGCTACGCTACAGGAAACGTCAACGGAATTGAATTTATTGGTGGGCTCGTGGGAGCCGACACTGGCCAGGTTTCAAACTCCTATGCTACAGGGAATGTCAGCGGAACTGGTGATAATATCGGTGGACTCGTAGGAGGCACAGTATTTTCTGCAACGAACTGTTTCTGGGACATAGAGACCTCAGGGACATCAACCAGTGATGGAGGAACCGGAAAGACCACCTCCGAGATGAAACAGGGGGTCACCTTCACCGGTGCAGGGTGGAACTTCGTTGATACCTGGTCCATCTGGGATGGGAAAACATATCCCTATTTGAACAACATCACATATCCAGCACCACTCATCACAACAATTGACCTCACAGTTATCTCCGAAAATCAGGCATACCAGGTAGAATACAGTGCTGAGTCGTCCCTTCCAGGATGCACAGCCGTCACCTGGGAGATCGATACAGATGCAACCTGGCTCGCCATAAGTGCAGAAGGGACCCTATCTGGAACGCCATTGAATGAGGATGTGGGCAACCATTCCATCGACGTGATCTGTAAAGATCCAAGATCGATCTCAACGACCAGGATCTTCACTCTTTCAGTTCTGAACACCAATGATGCTCCGGAGATAAACATCACATATACCAATGCAACTGAAGACGTTCTCTATTCAATAGTGCTCTCCGCAATAGACATTGATCTTGTAGGTGATACGCTCACCTGGACGCTGGAGTCAGGGCCGACCTGGTTGAAGCTCAACACCACCACCAACACACTGAATGGAACACCTCTCAACAGCAACGTTGGTATCAATGAGGTCAATGTCTCTGTGGACGATGGAAACGGTGGAAGCGATTGGCAGAACTTCACCATCATTGTGGAGAACACCAACGATGACCCGATCATCATCACCACTCCGATGAACACAACACTCCAGGACGTACTCTACTCTGTCACGCTAAATGCCACCGACGAGGACCCTGTTGCGATCAACTTCACCTGGTCAATGGATACAAGCGCGGATTGGCTTGAGCTGAATGGAACATATCTGAATGGAACTCCTGGCAACTCCGATGTGGGAACGTTCTGGGTCAACATAA
>JAGLEG010000091.1 GCA_023145185.1 Thermoplasmata archaeon | reverse complement strand
GTTCCGGCGTTGGTGCCTCGGGTACATCCTGCTGGGACACCTCATCCGCCGGGAGAGGAACCTCCATATCCTGAAGATCGGGCTTCTCCTCCTCGGGTGGCTGGACCTCATCCCCCTGATCCCCATCAGACGGAGGAAGCAGATCATCGGTCGGAGGTGTATCTACCACGAACTCGGACGCATGGCTTATCACCGAGGGCAAGGCCCACTGTACGGCCTCAACAGCTGGGAGATCATTCGTGGGTACTCCCGTTAGAACCTCGAACCTCTTGATATTCCTCCTGTTCTTACGCAGATTCCTCCGGGCTGTAAGCCTCTCACGGTCCGTCTTCTGTTTCATGCCGATTATCACACCGATCACAACAAGAACGATGATTATTCCAAGGATGACCACAAGCATCACGGCGGGCGGAAGCGTTCTCTTATCATCCACGTTTCTCACGTCAGGATCAAGAGGAGACGCATCCAGATGGTCGCTGACACCGTCACCATCTGTATCCCAGTTCTTGTAATCTGTCTCGTTCCCATCATACAGGTTGTTCCTGTTGAGATCCTCCTCAAGGTCAAGGAGCCCATCATTATCATCATCCTCATCGATAAGATCCGGGATCCCATCGCCGTCAGTATCCACCACTGTTGTGTCAGTTACCACATAGATATCAACGGATATCGACACATCGGACACACCATCATTGACGTGGAGCGATATCTTATGGTTGTTCTGGGATAGCTTGACCTTCACGACATCCTCTGTTCCAAGGTATCCATCCTTATCACTGTACCACAGATACGTTAGATCATCATCGTCCGTATCAATGCTCTGTGAGCCATCAAGTTCTATAAGTGTTGACTCAAGATAGTAATTGTAGGCTATTGGATTGGAGATTATCGGAACCGGGTCGTGGTTCCTCGGTTCGGGCATAATGATAACGGAGATATCCTCCGAGTAAGTGTATCCGTTGCCGGCTACATCCTTTGCCCTCCACCTTACATAATTGAAGGTGTCCCTCTCGAAGAATATCATGGGCGTCTCCACATATTGACTTGCGAAGGACCCGGTAATGTCCATCCGCTCCCACGGTCCGTAATTGGATACGCCATTAAAGGAGATCGAATACTCGATCGTCGCAGCATTTATTCCTGATCCTTTACCATCCTCAAGTGTTATCCCAAGGGCGACGTAGTTGCCGTCAATAGCTTCAGCCGGAACAGGGTCCTTGTACGTGAGAGGCTGAGTATCCACCTTCAACTGGAAAGGTTCGGAAAGCACGTATCCGTTTCCTGCAACATCCTTTGCCCTCCATTTGACATAGTTGTTCTCCCCTTCACGGAAATTCAAAAAGAGCCTCACCTTCAACTGTTGGCTGTCCCTACGAATATTTGTGGGTTCCCATGCAGAATAGGTGCGCCCTCCATCGTAGGAGATCGCATACTCAACTGTCTTTCCCTTGACACCGGAACCGTCAATATCGTACAGGTATATCTCATAGTTCACATTATTGGCATTCACCCATGAACCGGGCGTAGGATTCGGCTGTCCGAATACCGGATCATCCACATCGTAGTAAACAGATACAGCGGAAGCGGGTCCGTAGTTCAGGGCTTCATCAATGGCCCAAACATAGATGGTGTTCCAACCCTCTTCAAGGCCTTCATACACGAACCAGTTCTTCTCGACCAGCATGCCATCGCCGGTCCCACCTCCATCATAGGTGTTATACATGTATCCGATCACGTTGGATGAGCTATCTTCGGATGGGAACCATGTAACCCACACCTGAGGATCGTTGTCGAATCCCATCAACGTATCGATATCGGAATCTGCCTTCACCTCCAGCTGATCAGGAGCTTCGGGAAGATCGGTATCTACGTTGACGAAGATGTATGGGCTTCCTGAAACGTCCTCCGATGTACCTTTAAGATCGATTATGGAGAAAGTGTACGTCTCCACCCCCGAAAGTTGTTTTGTCCTTGTTCTGAACAATAGATCAAGGCCAGAATTGGTCTGGTTAAGGAATATCGTTCCGTAACTATCGGTCATTAGAACGGAATAATATCCGTTGGGCGGCGCTATCTCGGTACCCTGATATACCACCATCAATCCTGTGAGCTCCAGATCCTCACCAGGTTGTACGAATGAACCCTTGGTGAGTTCACCGTTAACAGAACCGGTCACCTGAAGGGTTCCGGAGAACTCCAGGTCGGCCTCCACCTTGATCATCCCACCGCCGAAGAAGTGAGATTCCATGGATTTACCGCCATATACGTTAAATATTACGTCTATGGGAGCTTCACTGAACAGAGTAGGGCTGAAGATCACATTCAGGTAGACCTTCATGCCGTATATCCCATCCCTCTCTACGGAGAAGGATGATAGGTCCACGAAATTGTTAAAATCTCCACTCTCCACGAATTCATCCGAAATGATATCCCAGGAATAACTGACTGAATAACCCTCAAGATCGTCTGAAAACTGGAACTTGAGATCCATCGCAGTGATATCCGAAGCGTCCCATGTATCGATGATATATCCCTCAAAATGATAGAGCTTACCTGCACCTAATATGTTATTCTCCTGACCCTCCAGTTCCTTCAGCTCGAAGGTCTCTATCTTCAGGGTCGATATGAGGGGATAGAGGATATATGCAATACCAGCCTTGCTTGGTTTTTCCTCTCCTGAACCCCTGGGATTTCCGAAGATCATCTCCAGATCGCCCACACCATCGAGATTACACACAACGGTATTTTCGTAGAACGAAGCAGCGAACTGAAGTCCATTGGAGGGGCCTGTTATCATACCAAGTGGTTGATCCATCCGGAGGTGATATGTTGACTCCCCTCTATCTTCAACATCCTTGATGGATGATGAGTAGAGGATATAGTACGTCCCCTTACCTGCAGAGTGGCCAAAGGAAGAGGATAGAAGAAGGTCATCACTTCCATCTCCATCGAGGTCACCCATCATGTTCACCCCCAGATCGAAGTTGGAATATGCACCCCGGATCACGAAATCAGCATCGATGAGATAGTACCGATCGAAGCTCGTCGTATCCTCTCCATAATATATGAAGATCCCACCAGTGTTATCATGGAAGCAGTCAGGCGCCGTTACTATGATGTCGCTCAGTCCATCACCGTTAACATCCGCACACTCGACCTTGCTCAGTAAAAAATCCTGATAACCCTGGATCGAGATCCTGGGCAGTACCATCAGGTCCATGGACTCCTTGATTATCGTCCCTCCGAATACTATATCCACCTGTCCGGAGTTCTCGCTCTCCCGTGATAAATAGGCCGATCCGATAAGCACATCGATGAAACCATCGTTATTAACATCACCAACGTTCACATCAGTGGTTCCCACGCCGTTCCATCCTTCTCCATTGTGCCAGTGCATCTCGGAGTTGTATATGACATGGTCGTACTCTCCGTCTCCAACCTTATATCTCTCTTCGAAGTCAAGTGTCCCATCCCAGATGAATACCTTGCCCTCATAGTAATCCATGAAATAGAATGGATCATAACCTTTGTAGAACTGGGAGAGGATGATCTCATCCATGCCATCCTGGTTCATGTCTCCCATCTCAAGGTTCCATCCCAGTATGTGGTCAGCATCCTCCGCCTGGAACGTCACATCCGCGTTAAGTGTGGTCATAAGGGGGCTCCATCCTGATGAACCGAGGAACAGATATACTTCGGGTGTTGTTGCCATGCTGTTTCCCGTGAAGGTATCCTCATTCGCCCATCCTCCTGCAAGGATGTCAAGTAGCCCATCTCCGTCCACATCTCCCACGGCGATGTCCATCCCCAGCTTATTCCCCGGAAGGAATGAATCTATCAGGATATCCACATCTCTTCCACCGAGTGACCTCTCCTTCCCCCCACCGTAGTAGATAAATATTCCACCTTTGGATTGATTGTATCCGGGAGATCCAATGATAACATCGTCAAGGCCATCACGATTAAGGTCGCCGGACTTGATACAGTAGCCGAACTGCTGACTCAGATCATCGCCGATCAGGTACTGTTCTATGTAATCGCTCCCAAGATCTATCTCCTTTTCATAGTAGCTCTCCCCTTCCTCGTCGCCGAAAGCTTCCTGCATAAATCCACCATGCAGAAAGGGGACAGCAAGTAGAAACAGTGCTATCAAGGATATCAGTATCTTCTTCTTCGCTCCATCTGGACGAATATTAAATCTCATATCTTACACCTCTATTATATCGTCTGAAAGGCCCGTTGGTAGAGTTCAACCTACCCGGCATACCAATTTTTGACCCTGGGGTTTTTATAAATGGGTTGTGGGATGGTTTTTTCATATTATTTATATTCTTTCTTGTCTTATGAGCCCGAACATAATAGGTCAGGACACCACGAACACCATTTAGTTACTAATACGACCATCCTTCAACCTCAACCTGATGCTGGCCCTCTTCGCTATCTCGTTATCGTGGGTGACAACAATTATCGTCTTTCCTCCGTTTCTGTTCAGGCCCCTCATGATGTTAATGATATTTTGAGAGGATTCCGAATCGAGTTCCCCGGTGGGCTCATCGGCCAGTATCACGGAGGGATCATTGGCCATTGATCGAGCTATGGACACCCTCTGCTGTTCTCCCCCTGATAGCTGGGAAGGTAGATGCCCAAATCGATTCCTTAAACCAACGTCGTAGAGGAGTTCCTTTCCCCTTTTCATTGCATCCCATCTGGAAATGCCCGCCTCTCGCATGGGCACCATTACGTTTTCCATGGCCGTCAGGTTCTGGAGCAGGTAAAAGCCCTGAAAGATGAAACCAAAACTACTCAATCTAAGTTTTGAACGTGATCTGTCCGAGAGATCTGAGATATCCTTACCTCCCACACGCACATATCCACTGGTTGGACTGTCAAGAGCCCCGATTATATTCAGCAGCGTCGTCTTGCCAGATCCAGATGGGCCCATTATTGACATGAAATTACCCGACCTGATGGTAGAGGATATCGATCTAAGAGCTTTTACCTCTCGTTTTCCAAGTTGGTAAACCTTGGTCACGTTGATCAGTTCTATATCCACAATACCACTTTCCTCCGGTTCCAATCACTTCTTATGGTCAGTTTCACAAATAGGTGAAGTTGTTCACCAATCTTTAAGCTTTATCATTACTCCCTCATGAACCTCACCGGGTCTACCGAGGCCGCTCTGTAACCTGGGATCAGGGAGAATATCAATGCAGTGACGATAAGGAAACAAAAACATATCACTATTATGGTTGGTGACATGTAGGTGAATTCCAGTTCAACCCCATATAATCCCCTCAGGTAAATGTCAAGATAATGGGAGCCAACGTATCCGGGGATCAATCCTACCACTGAGCCCAATATTGCGATGATCAATGTTTCGGATAATATCCATTGGAAAATGGATAACCTGGAGATCCCCATCGCCCGGAGGATCCCTATATCCTTTCTCCTCTCCTCCACGCCTATCAGCATAACCGAGGAGAGGAAGAAGAGCCCGATCATAACGGTGGTTGCACCCACCCCTATTGAGAAGGATTTCAGTATCAGGATCTCATCCTCGATCCTGTACAATCTTCTCTCCTTCGTGGTCACCTGCAGTCCCGGGAAAGACCTCTCCAGATCTATCGCTATCTCCTTTTGTGTTGATGCGTCCGATCTTTCATTCTGTATATCAAGATATATTGCGGTGGATAGATCCCGCCTTTCGCCCCCTGGACCTGAGATCATATGGTTATTGGTCAGATACTGCAGCTCTGCAAGGTGGACCATGGCGATCCCTCCGATTATATCCGATGATAATCCCTCTCCCATCAGAAAGGTATCGAAAGTGGATACCAGAACGAATGACGCGCTGATCTTCCCGGAACTA
>JAGLEG010000090.1 GCA_023145185.1 Thermoplasmata archaeon | reverse complement strand
CCAGGTCTGTCAGCCCATCACCATCTGTATCGTAGATCACCAGATCATCGCCCGGCCAGAGGGGGTCCGGTTGCGAGGTCGGGTGGTTCACCTCATCACCATCCGATACGCCGCCACCATCCGTATCGGCCTTCAAGGGGTCCGTCTCACCTGGGCCCCTGCCAGAGGACCAGCTTCCACCGTCCACCATTCCATCCAGGTCCCTGTCCTCATATTCCCCAAGGTCCATCTGGTTGTTTCGCAGGTTGCCCATCCAGCCATCGATCCAACCATCCGGCAGGCCGTCCCCGTCAGTATCGGGGTTCAACGGGTCCGTAAACGAGGTGAACAGCTCGATAGTGTCATTGAGGGAGTCCCCATCTCCATCCTCCGAGGTGGGGTCACTGGGCATGCCATGGGCCCCAATGATCTCCGTATTATCAGCAATACCGTCGCCGTCGGTGTCCTCCTTCAACGGGTTTGTAACGTATCCATCCAACCCGGAAAGGACCTCCTCTCCGTCCGGTATCGTATCGTTATCGGTATCGGGGCTCAGCGGGTCTGTTTCCCAACCCATATCCCCATGCACCTCGTGGCCGTCCATCAGCCCATCGTCATCGGTATCTGCCTCCTGGGGATCGGTGCCGTAAAGGGTTTCCTCGATATCCCTGAGGCCGTCGTTATCGGAATCCACGAAGGAACCATCGTCACCGCCCCAGAGCGGGTCGCCTCCAAGGAGGACCTCCACTCCATCGCCCGCACCTCCCCCATCTGTGTCAGGGTCGGTTGGATCGAGGGCCTGCTGTCCATGCTGGGTGGAATTGTAATCGAGATAATACTCCTCACCGTCGAGGAGGCCATCTCCGTCACTGTCCGGATCGAGGGGCAGCGTCTCCAGCTGAAGGGCCTCCACCCCATCCAGGATCATGTCACCGTCCGTGTCGTTGTCCAGAGGTGATGTGTGCCAATCGTACACCTCGGCCCTGTCGTTCAGGCCGTCCCCGTCGGTGTCCGTGTTCAACGGGTCCGTCAGATGGACATTGACCTCATCACCATCCGTGAGCCCGTCGTCATCGGAGTCTTTCTCCAGGGGAGAGGTCCCGTATATGTGGACCTCCGCACCGTCGAGAAGTCCGTCCCCATCGCTGTCGGAGATCAGGGGGTCCGTTCCTATCGCGATCTCCAAAGTATCGGTTAGCCCGTCCGAGTCCCGGTCCTTCGTAGGGAAATCGTCCCTCCCGTCAAGTGGGTCCAGACCAAGCATCACCTCCTTTCCATCCGGGATCCCCCCCTCATAACTGCTCTCGTTCCTGTCGGTGTCTGGATCCAGTGGGTCCGTGAGATATCTCCGCATCTCGTCCCCGTCGGGCAGCCCATCTCTGTCGGAATCGGCCAGGCGGGGCGAGGTGCCTATCAGAAGCTCAAGAGCGTCAGGAAGGTTGTCACCGTCCGTATCATTGAGCCGGGGGTCCGTGAAAGATACCATAACCTCCTCACCATCTTCCAATCCGTCCCCATCGGTGTCATTGGAGAGCGGGTCCGTGAACCACTCCATGACCTCGGCCCCGTCGGACAGCCCATCACCATCCGTATCGGCGTTTGCCCTATCCGTCCCGCGGGACGTCTCCTCG
>JAGLEG010000009.1 GCA_023145185.1 Thermoplasmata archaeon | reverse complement strand
GCTCAGGATACCTGGTCAACCTGACCATGAACAGGACCGGGTCCAATGTACCTCTTTTACCCTCTCAACCACAGGGGAACTACGACATGTTCATCGCGGTATCCACCTCGTCATCCGTGGGCAACAGGGATCGGTTCTTCACCACCATCCCCTCGTTCGGGATAGAGATATTCGGAAAGGACAACACTACATCGCGCCTTCTGCTCTCCTCCAACAGGTCGCGTGACATCATGGCGGACACGCTTCCTCCGGACCTGTCGACCTGCACGCTCACCATCACCTCCGATGACCCCACATATTTTCACAGTGAGGATACCGACCTCTCCGGAACCGACCGGGTGTTCTACAACAGCATCCCCCTTCAGGGTCAGGGCCAGAGAGTAACCGTCAGGTTCTCGGGTTTCACCGAAGATAACCCCTACAGGCTGATCGGCGAGGCCGCCTTCAATCGACGGCCGTCCGGGCCCATTGATTTCACCAGGTCCACGACCCAGTCTGTCTCCTACGCCATCACGTCGGGGAACGACGCAAGCAGCCCCCTTACCTTCACACTCCAGGACGAACTGGGACACTCCACCTCCTGGGATGTCAATTTCGTGGAAGATAACAGCCCCCCGGACGTTTCCGATATCGTCATGGGCGACGATTCGCTCTACATGGATACCGTTCTGTCGCAGGGCGAGATCTATTTCAGGCCGGTGATGTTCATCACGGAACACTTCTGGATCTCCGGATCCTCGTCCGAACCCGCGGGAGGATCGGGACTGGACAGGGTGGAGTTCGAGTACGAGCCCTCCCTCGCCTCGGGGCCCACAACCGATCTGACCCCTGCCACGTGGAACGGGTCCTACGGGGTGGACAATAGATCGGAGGCGGTGGATTCACCGCTTCGCATAATGGTCCACGACAACGTGGGGAACCAGAGGGTGCTGGTATACGATTATATCAGGGTGAACACCAACCCCACCGTCACCTTCATCAACCCATCCACGACCGGGATGAACGTCTCCGGGGTTTTCCCTGTAGCCGTGCAGGCCTCGGCCGACGCCCCCCTGGGAGGGGTGGAGTTCAGCTCGGACCAGGGAGCCAGCTATCAGAAGATGGTGAGGCAGGGCAGCTACTACAGATACGACTGGGACACGCTTTCCGAGCTGGAGGGGCCAAGGGCACTCCGGGTCAGGGCCTCCGACACGGTCTCGGGGGTGGAGTATGACGTGAGCTGGGTGATCGTGGACAACTATCCGCTCTACGGGTGGTTCGTGAGCCCCACGTACGATCAGCACATAAGGGGAATAGCCAGCGTTCGGCTGTCGGTCTCGTCCTTCTGCAACGGGGCGCGGATCTATCTCGGGAACACGTTCATGGGGTCGATCTCGGGGTCCCCGACGGGAGGGGAGTTCGTGATCGATATCAACACGGATACCATCCCCGACGGGAGCTATACCCTTACCGCGGTCCTGTCTGGATTCGCGGGTGACCGTAAGAACATCACCATCCCCGTGACGGTGGACAACACCGCACCAACCATATCCTACGTATTTGTGGACCACCCCGGCGCCCAGGAGGCGTCAAAGCCAGGGGACGGCGTCAGGGTCAAGGCCACGGTCTTCGACAACACGTCCACCATCTCCACCGTCACCGCATATGCGGGGAACATAGGAGGCAACTTCACAGAGATGATGTACGATGACGGGGGCCACGACGATGGTTTCTCCGCAGACGGGCACTACTCCACATCCTCCTTCCTCGTCGATGCGATATGGGCGTTCCACGTGGTGCTGGTGGAGGCTGTTGACGAGGCTGGGAACACCGCCACATTTTCGATCATGTCGGCCGTAGATCCCAACCTCCCGGTTGTGGAGGAGTCGTGGATCGAGCACCCCAACGGTCAGGGGGCTGCAAAACCCGGGGACGAGATACAGATAATAGCCAGGGCCAGCGACCTGACCTCACCGATCTATGTCACCCTTGTTCTGGACGACTCCGGGTCCATGTCCAGGGATGGAAAGATGGATGAGCTGAAGAAAGCCGCCAAGCAGTTCGTGAACACCACCAGGTCCATCGATCATCTGGCGATCTACACCTTCTCATACTATTATGATATCCCTCCCTACCGGCCAAAGAGGATCCTCAACTTTACTCTGATGGACCTGACGGGAAAGGCTTCCGCCATATCCCTCATCGACGGGTTGATCCCCCAATCGGCGACCCCGATATGGGACACGGTAGGTGAGGCGGTGGATTATACTCAGGAGTTCGGCAGGTCATCCCCGGTGGTGGTGGCCTTCACCGACGGCGCCGACGACCGGACCTCGACCAACACGTATTTCGAGGAGGGGTCCGAGGATTACTGCCCCTGGTTCAACTGGGGCACGACCCAGTGGGTCTCGTCGCATCTGGGGAAATACCCCGACGAGGAGACGGGAAACAATATTTGGGTGGATAACCCGGTCAACGAGTTCAGGGGCGGCCTCCTCTACAGCCCGATACCGATATACACCATCGGCCTTGGGTTGGAACATTTCGATCCCCCCAACCGCCCGCAGAGGGCGACCAGACCCGCAAACGGCACCGTTGACAACACCAACGCCTACTGGGATCAGGAGTCCGGGACGACCGAGTACAACCTGTGGCGCATGGCCACCACATCGGGAGGGCAGTACAGATACGCCCCCTCGGGCACACAGCTGGAGATGATCTTTCGAAACCTCGCGGACTCCATCTTCGAGGGGGACTCCCCCTCGGGCATCCATGAGGTGAGCTCCTACGTGCCCATGGACACGGTGACCAAGTATCCCATGTACGACGATGGGCTTCACAGCGACGGGCTTCCCGGCGACGGCATCTACGCAACGGACCGGATCCATATTCCAACGATGGATTCACATGAGGATACCGTCATCGTCGAATGCACCGACTGGGCCGGCAACATCGGCTACGATTATGTGAACATTACCGTGGATTCGGACCTGCCCGTGGTGAACAACATCACGGTGGTCTATCCGGACAACAGATCCTCGGTGGGAGACGGAGAGGAGTTCTGGATAGAGATCGGCCTGGAGGATGAAGAGTCGGGGATATGGAGGGTGGAGGCTGACGGCGAGGCCGTGGGATACCTTCCCCCCGTAATATTCAACGACACCGGACTCGGCAATGACGTTCTGGCGGGCAATATGATCTACACGTGCTCGAACATCACGCCCACAACGGGAAATGCTCCCTCCAGATATTTCTTCGTAAACGTCTCCATCAGGGACCTTGCCGGGAACCTGGTCAGATATCGGGCACAGGTATTCGTTGTAAACGATAGGCTGGCCCCCAAAGTGGAGATGGTGTCGCCTCTCCAGGGCGAGTACCTCTCCATGCAGGACAGGGTGAAAGCCCTCGTCACGGACGATGGTGACATCACCGTGGTGAGGTATGTCGTCAGCAACGGCGACGGCAGGGTGAGGTCCGGGCTGCTGTTCCCAAATAAGGTCGGGGTCTACGAGTCGGATATCGATGTGGGCGGCCTTCCCGACGGATTCTACTTCATCGAGGTGTATGCCCTTGACTCCGCGGACAGGAACGGCTCCTCGGGCGTACTGGATGTCGGGATCGACAACTCCTTCCCCTCACTGCTGGTCAGCTATCCGGTGAACAACTCCGCCATCTCCAACGTGGTCAGCGTCGTGGCCGTGTCCAACGACTTCCCGTTCACCGCAGAGATATCTTTCAGCATCGACAAGGGCCCTTTTGTACCGATGGATAGCCTGATAGATACCATGCTTTTCCCCCAGGGCAGGCATACCATCACGGTCAGGGCGGTGGACCCGTCAGGGAAGATCACGCAGGAGGTACTGGTGGTCTACTTCGACAACTCCATACCCGATGTAACCCTGCTTCACCCTACGACGGGAACGATCGTCGGTGGAAATATCGACATCCAGGCAAGGGTGACCGACGGAGGAGGGATCTATACGGTGGAAGCCGCTGTATACCTCTGGGGCAACAGAACGGACCCGACTCCCCCTTCACTTAACGAGACGCCCATAGCCACCCTGGCCCTGACAGGGCCTTCAGACACGGTTGTTCTGGCTGGCCTGTACCATGGGGTGATCGATTCCCTGGGACTGCAGGACGGCAGATACCTGCTCTACCTGCTTGTGAGGGACCGGTCCGGGGCCGAGAACTTCGATGCCGTCTATCTTCCGGTAGATAACAACGGCCCTGACCTCAAGGTGGTCCATCCTCCGGATGGAGCGGTGATATCCGGGGTGCTGAGCCCGGACCTGATACTTGTGGAACCCTTTCTGTCGGAAAGCTACTACACCTTCCTTGGCGAGAGTTACCAGTTCGGACAGGACCTGGACCTGAGCGACACCCCCGAGGGAGAGTACCTCGTGAGGTTCGTTGCGATGGATACCAGCTTCAGGACTGCCGTTGTGGAAAGGACCCTTTACATCGATAACTCCGAGCCCGATGTCAAGCTTCTCTCCCCATCTCCCGACTCCGTGTTGGAGGGGAGATTGGAGGTCCTTGTAAGGGTGCTGGAGAGCTCGGGGGTCAGGTATGTCACCCTCCTGATAGATGGATATGAGGTGGCCCTGGGGCAGCAGCTCGAGGGCGGATCGATATATTCGTTCTCCTACGACCTCTCGAAGGTGAACAGATCCGCCCATGTGCTTACCGTCAGGGCCGAGAACCGCGCGGGGCTTGTTGGATATTCCCGATCCATCCCGTTCATCAACGGCTTTATCGATACGGACGGGGACGGAGTCAGGGACATTTATGACGACGATCCGTTCAACGCTTCGGTGCATGGGGACTACGATGGGGATGGGTTCGGCTCGTATTACGACGATGACGATGATGGGGACGGATACCTCGACGAGGTGGATATGTTCCCCTACGACGATAAGGAGTGGCTGGATACGGATGGGGACGGGATAGGAAACACCCGGGACGGGGACGACGATAACGACGGTGTCGTGGATGGTGAGGATGCGTTCCCCACGGATAATGCCGAGTGGTTGGACTCCGACGGGGACGGGATCGGGGACAACGCCGACACCGATGACGACGGCGATGGCTGGTCCGATGCAGACGAGCTTGACTGCCAGAGCGACTCGATGGACGGCGCTGATGCCCCCACCGACACCGACGGCGACTGGGAGTGCGACCTGCTCGACGATGACGATGATGGGGACGGTGCCCCTGACGAGGCCGATCTGTTCCCTCTCGACCCCAGCGAGTGGGACGACAGCGATGCCGACGGGGTCGGA
>JAGLEG010000089.1 GCA_023145185.1 Thermoplasmata archaeon | reverse complement strand
CTCGCTCACCTCGGAGAGCAGATGGGAGCTCATGAGAACGCTCTTCCCCTGTGCTCCAAACCTCCTCACAAGTTCTCTGACCTCCTTGATGCCCTTCGGGTCCAGGCCGATCACGGGCTCGTCCAGTATCAGGATCTCGGGGTCGTGGAATATCGCCTTGGCGATCATCAGCCTCCTCTGCATCCCGGTGCTGAAGGAGCCGACCTTGTCATCCACAGACCTTGAGAGCTTGACCTCCTTCAGAACCTCGACGATCCTCTCCTCGATATCCTTTTTATTCATCCCGTAGACCCCCCCGAAATATGTCAGGAGCTCTCTGGGCGTAAGATAGTCATATACTCCGGGGACCTCGATGAGAGCACCCACGTACTTCAACGCCTTCTTGGGATATTTTTGGACATCGATACCCTTGATCTTGACCGTGCCGGCAGTGGGCTTGATCAGATTGGTCAACGTCTTGATGGTGGTGGTCTTTCCCGAACCATTGGGTCCGAGATATCCGACGATCTCCCCTTTATCGATCTTCATCGATATACCCTGGAGGACCTTCGGCCCTTTCCCGTACTGCTTCACGAGATCGGTGATCTCGATGGGATAATTACTGCTTGACATAATGAATTGAGAGCTGTTTCTATTTAAAAGGATTTTACCAGACTCATGCCCAAATTCATACCCAATCATTCCCGAGTCGTGCGGTAGAAAATGATCAGTGCAATAAGTTCCAGAACGTTAAGGAAGAATATCGGACCACCCGCTGTGACCTGTCGAAAGGTATTGAGCGCGATCAGCCCCACCAGGAAGAATAACTGCTGGACCAGGAGGAATGTGACGAATGTCAGCAGTCCCCGGGTGAACTTGGCCTTGATCTTCCTGTAATTGGCATGGAATATCCTGATCAAACCCACAAGGAGCAAGATATTGGCAATGACCACGATAAATGAGATCACGGTGGTGATTATCGCTGCGATTTCAAGGATCTCTGTCATCTATTTTTTCCTCCATATTCATCCCTCACCCGCTCTTTTCTACTTTTCCCCAATTTGGTCCCAAATCTCCTGGAAATATTCGTAGTTCCTCTCCATCTCCGTTGACAGGAAATACATCGCACCGTACTTCTTCCTGTTCATTATGGTGATGATACCGTTCTCATCCAGGACCTTCAGGTGGTGCCTGATGGTCTTGTAATCGAGTTTCAGCCGAGTTGTAAGCTGATTGGCATTTGCAGGCCTCTCGTTCAGGGAGTTAATGATAAAAGCGCGTGTGATGCCGCCCTTCGACCCGGCTATCAGCCACCATAGAAGCTTTTTCATCCCCACAACTCTGTAAATTTCGATACCTGACCTAACTTCGCCAGATGAATAGATGAATGGTTACTTTCCTTTATCTATCTGGCGATACAACCTAACTTTGACATATGAGTACAGCCTAACTTTAACATGACGAGTACAGCCTAACTTTGACGTATGAGTACAGATGAGTGTCAAAGTGAGGCTTCTCCCAACATTGAGAGGCTCAGATCA
>JAGLEG010000088.1 GCA_023145185.1 Thermoplasmata archaeon | reverse complement strand
ATCACATCCAAGATGGATCACCTTGAGGACGATTTCAGCCTACGTCTTCTGCGGAACCTGGTTTCCGGGGACGGTACCGACGTAAACATCCATGCTCTGGCAAAGGACCTGGGCATACATCGGACCACGGCGAAGAACAAGGTGGAAAGTCTGTTCGAGAATCGAATACTGGACCATCCGAGATATCCATTCCTGCAGCTATTCCAGGAATATCCTCTTCTCGTACTTGCATGGGCCGACCTTCCCAGGATACAGCAGGCAACCAATTTCTTCGAGGAGGACCCCAACATCTTCGCGGCCTTCTCGTGCATGGAGGGGTCCTACAACACGCTTCTGATAGAGTTCTTCAAGGACATGGAGTCCTACCACTCCTGGCGCGAGAACATAGTGAAGGACCAGAAGCTGCCAAGCAGGGAGAACAGGGCGCCTGCGGACGTTCGCATATTCAGCAACAAGCTGGAATTCAAGTACAACCCCGCCTGTTTTCTAACCGACATGAGGAGGGAGTTCAAGGCCAAAGGTACTCTGGTCATAGGGAACCGGGAACTTGACGGGGTGGATCTCAAGATATTGAGCCATTTGATGAACGGGGAGTGCATCCATTCGAACGAGACCTATCTTGCCAGGCAGCTGGGATCCAACAGGAAGAAGGTCAGCCGGAGGATATCCATGCTTGTCAAGGAGGGGATAGTAGGGCCCCCCGTATGTTATTTTCCGGACCTCCTCGCCCCGCCGAAATATAACCTTATCATCTCCATGATAGAGTTGAGGTCGGAGAGGAAGAGGATCAAGCGATCGCTGATGTCGGATGATCACGTGCCCAGGGCACTGGAGAGCAGCATGGGCAGGTACAACCTTCTCGTTTTCTCTGCATTCAAGGCCATTGATGAGTTCTTCGAATGGGGGGAGAATCTGATATCCGAATTTCCGGAGTGCGTGGGGGCTATCTCCAATACCATCCTCTCCTCCCGAAAGATCCACATGATCAACCCCCAGAAGGTATCGCTTGGCCTCATAGAAAGGAGGCTCTGGGAGATGAGAAAACAGAGGTCTCTGAGAAGAGATAAGGGTTGAAAGAAGGGACAATGTACATTATGTCCTATTAATCTAATTAATATGGCCCATACTGGATAATATAATGAATTTTATTGCACTATGGATTTATATATGCGAGTCATTAATGCCTATTTTAGCCTCCTGGAGGTAAAATAAATGGCAGAAAAGGGTTTCAATGCATTCAAGATGGCGCAGGAACAGTTTGACAGGATAGCGGAGAGCTTGGAACTGGACGGTGGAACCAGGGACCTGTTGAGGGCGCCGCTAAGGGAATACCATTTCAGTATCCCCGTAAGGATGGACGACGGCACGGTAAAGGTGTTCAAGGGCTTCAGAATACAGCATAATGATGCAAGAGGGCCATGTAAGGGTGGGATCAGATTCCACCCACAGGAGACCGCTGACACGGTCAGGGCGCTTTCAATGTGGATGACATGGAAGTGCTCCGTGGTCAATATTCCTCTCGGTGGAGGAAAGGGGGGAGTTATTTGCGACCCGCACAACCTCTCTCTCAGGGAGCAGGAGGCGGTGTGCAGGGGATGGGTACGACAGATATCCAAGAACGTCGGGCCGGATGAGGATGTCCCCGCACCGGATGTGATGACAAACGGCCAGCACATGCTCTGGATGCTGGATGAGTACGAGACGATATCCGGGGGGAGGTACCCCGGGTTCATAACGGGAAAACCGGTGGGGCACGGCGGCTCGCTCGGGCGCACCGAGGCAACAGGATACGGTGTCGTATTCACCCTGAGGGAGGCGTGCAAGGAGGCGGACCTGGAGCTGTCGAGCACGACCGCCTCGGTCCAGGGGTTCGGCAATGTGGGCCAGTACGCCATTGAGCTCTACACCAAATATGGAGGCAAGGTCGTATGTGTATCCTGCTGGGATCAGGAGGACTCGAAGGCCTACTCATTCTTCAAGGGGGATGGCGTGGACCTGAAGGAGCTGAGGGGTATCACAGATCGCTTCGGATCGATAAACAAGATAAAGGCAAAAGGGCTTGGATATGAGATCCTTCCAGGGGACGCGTGGTTGAAGCAGGATGTGGATATACTCATCCCGGCCGCCCTCGAGAACGCGATCACAGGGGAGAAAGTGGCCGATATCGGTGAAAGGGTAAAGATCATCGCCGAGGGGGCCAACGGACCCACGACGCCAGAGGCAGATGAGATACTGTTCAACCGTGGCATCACGGTGATCCCCGATTTCCTTGCAAATGCGGGGGGGGTGGCCTGCAGCTATTTCGAACAGGTGCAGTCGAACACCAATTACTTCTGGCCCAAGGATGAGGTTATCGGAAAGCTTGACGATAAGATGACGGAGGCGTTCTACTCGGTAATGGATATCTCAAAGAGGAGGAACATATCCCTGCGTGATGCCGCATATATGATCGCCATCTCCCGTGTTGCAGAGGCCTGCCGCCTCCGCGGGTGGGTTTGATGGAAGATACGAAGATCCAGACGAATACGCACAATGACGAGATAGAGGCTGTTATCGAGGAGATCGCAGAGCAGAACGTGGCCGACCATGGCACCCTCAAGAGGTCACCAAGGCGCCAAAGTGCAGGGTCGGTCGGGATCAGGAACATACTCATCCACTCCACCCAGTACGACTATTTCGTCCTTGAGGAGGAGGGGAGGCTGAGCTCACTGTTCAGCTCGATGTACGGGCAGCTTGAGAGAGGCGATATCCCGAGGATCAGAAGGGTCGAGGACCTTGATGCGATTACCACATCGATCGATGACGACGACGTGGACCTCCTGGTCATCTTCAACATGCCCGGCCCGGACAGGGTAATGGAACTGGCCGCGAGCGTGAAAAGCGCTCGGCCGGACCTTCCGGTCATCTACGTGGGCAGGGATACACAGGGGCTGGAAAGGGCGGCCGCAAAGGAGAGCGGAAGGACGCTGGATTGGATATTTACGTGGTCGGGTGACGGGGAGATCTTCCTGCACATCACCCAGTTCCTTGAGGACCAGGTCTACAGTGGTGAGGCCCGGTTTGACCATGAGCCCAGAAAGATAATGATAATGAACAGGTCCCCCCGTTTCTACACACACCTCCTGTCGCAGGCGTTCGAGGCCATCCGGGAACATATGGAGCTCATT
>JAGLEG010000087.1 GCA_023145185.1 Thermoplasmata archaeon | reverse complement strand
GCCATCCAGGAGAGGACCCTCTTCGAGGTGAAGATCTGGGACCTCCTTCCGGAGAGGGAGGGCCTGGAGATGGTTGTGGGTGGTTATTCCCGGAATATCACGATGATATATTATGAGGATGGGGAGTGGGTCTCCGAGGTCATATACAGGAGCCCCTACAGGATCATCAACATGGCCCTTGCTGACGTGGATGACGCCCCGGGCATGGAGATCCTGTTCGCATCCGATATGGACCCCGAGGACTGGAACCTCCGGTACATAGCCCGGGATGGCAGTGATTGGGTTGCAACCGAGATCGTGACCGACGGGGCCGTGAGGTCAATAACCCATTCCGACGCGGACAGTACGGTGGCAGGGGCAGAGATCTACATCACCACCAAGAACTGGATCGAGGGCGGGGAGGGTAGGACAGAATCCTCGGTGGTGCAGATCCATCACGACGGCTCCGGATGGGTGAGGGAGAAGATATTCACCAATACCGTGGACCTCATAGCCAATATCAGGGTGGGCGACATCTGGTCCATGCACGCCGGCAACGAGATAATCGCGGTGGATTTCAACGGCAACTGCACCATGATATGGGAGGAATCCGGTGAGTGGAGGAGCAGGCTGATCTTTCAGACCCATGACGTCACCACGGGCGGTTCGTATCCCCTTGAGGGTATGGCGGTTGGAGAGTTCAACCCGATGAACGATGGCCAGGAGTGTATGATCTCGGGGTATTACAACAAGGTCAACCAGGTTGTGGATGTCGACGGAGAGGTTATATCCGACCTGGCCTGGTCGACCGAGTTCAGCGACGTAAGGCTGGAGATCGCCGGTGTGGAGACGGGTGACCTCGTACCGGAAAGGCCTGGAAATGAGGTTCTGATCGCCTCATTTCAGGGGTGGGTGGAGATGCTCTATTTCGAATATGACGACGTCGAGCTCAACGTTGAGTTCGGGGCGGTTCGGATGGTATCAGGAGGGACCGAATACGCATCCTTTGAGGTCATACCGAAGGGTTTCGCCAGTGGGCCGGTGCTCGTTGAGCTGGATCACGTGGATGGAATGACGTTCCAGGTATCCTCTGACCTGACCATCGCGGACCACGAGCCCATTGAGGTAGATATCACGATGATATTTACCGGACAGGTGACGCAGAGGGTCACACGTACCGTTGGGATCAACGTTACCGTTGCCGGGATCAAGGTCAGGGAGGAGTTCGATCTGCTGATGATCCCCGATGTGGAGGAGGTCTCACTGCAGATGACGTATACCTCTGGATTCGCATACAGGGAGATCCCAACGGTCCTCTCCTCCAGGGTGACCGTTGTGGGTGGAGAGTTCCTCGACCTGGTAGACCTGGAGGTGAAGAACGTGCCGATCGGAGTATTTGCGAATTGTGACACGCCCATACTCCCCAGCGGGGGTGGGAACCTTCTGATAACCGTGAATTCCGAGGCGGAGGTGGGCAGGTACAACCTGCAGATCGACGCGAAATACGAGGGCAACGTTCTATCCTCTATCTACTATTCCCTGGACATTGGCTCCATTCAGGGGGATATATTCGCAGATATTGTGGAGGATCCCCATGAGGAGAACATGTACACCGTGAGGTTGAATTTTAAGGGCCCTCAAATGGTCCCCGACGTGGATGTAAAGCTCTTCCTGATGGGGTCGACCAGATATTCGACCTCGCATGATCTGATCAAGGGAGATCTCATTTTTATTAATTTCAGCATCGAGAAGGGTGTTCTGGACGAGGAGGTTGGGCTGCAGGTCTCGAAGCTGGGGACCACCCTGTTCCAGGGGTCGCTTGGGGAGGTGTCGTACGTGGAGGTGGATCAGGAGGAGGAGGGGTCGCCCCTGATGCTCTTGGCGTTTGTATTGGTG
>JAGLEG010000086.1 GCA_023145185.1 Thermoplasmata archaeon | reverse complement strand
GGAAAGGTAGGATCACCCTGAGGTCGAAACATGGAGAGGGCGTTCACGGGGCGGGATGGATACATCTGCCATCCTCGGGCTGGCACCTGCTGTCACCCAAGGGGGAGCAGGAGGGACGGGGATACGCTATCGGCCCTATCCATGTTCCCCGTGACGGGTCGATCGATATCGATCTCGAATGCAGGCCCCCATCCTCCCCGGAACCCTCCTCCAGAGGGCTGCTGTTCATGACGGCCAACACCATTCGCCTGGAGGTGGAACCGTGAAGGGTGGAAGGGATCACGGCCTGGATGCGCTCCTCTTTGACATCGTATCGTACGGGTTGTTCCAGAAGGGAAAGGAGCCGCTTTCGAACATCGACCCCAGGAGGCGGGTGAAGAGGGGAATATGGACGGACGATGGGGTCGACCTCAACCTCCTGCGCAGGGAGGGCGTCGACCTCGACGACAGCATCGTCGAGTGTAGATTGTTCCAGACGGAGAGCATGATGGTTAAAGAGGGCCTGTTCAGGAGGAGGAAGGAACATATCATCCTCTCGGGCCTGTCGGAACTGGGATGGGTGGAAGATGTGGACCCGGATGAGCTGCAGGAAAAGGGGGACGCGGGGGGCCTTGCATGGGTCCTCTCCTCCGACCTTCTCTATCCACTAGGAATATCCGCGTCCTTCCACTCCTTCGATAGGGTCCTGGAAGGATTGGAGATAGAGAGGGCCGTTCAACATGACCCTCCAAGGACCTCACAGATACAGGTCAGAAATATGCTTCTGGGCTCGGGAGAAGGGGACAACGGGGAGGAGGACCTGAGCTCGTTGTTCTCCAGAAAGGTCAAGAAAGCGGATTGGATCAAGGGAAAAAGCGGAGGCAGTATCAAGGACCTCGGGACCCTGATAACCGCTGTCTACCACATGGAAGAGGAGGACCTTCAGAGGTCGCTTGAGGGGGGGGACCTGGCCGATTTCGCCGGGAAGGCGCTCCACAGCAACCTTCTGGAGGGGGAGATCCTGAACCTCTCCTCCGATCCGGATGGGGGCATTGAGAGACCGGATGAGTTCAGGAAGAGGTTTGGAAGATGGCTGTTGGAAGGTGAGATGGCCCAGATACTCCTCTCCGATATCATCAAGCCGAGGCTGGGACAGCTGAGAAGCTGTTCGGCGGCAGAGGGCCGCCGGCTTGGGCTTCTCCTGAAATATCTCATGGACGCCAGAAGCAGCCCTGATCTCAAGGGCCTCCTCTTCGACGTTCCTCCCCGCAACAGGGTAACCGTTATACAGCTTATGGCCTCCACGGGCGATGTTTCCGTCATGGACCTCCTGGAAAGGCTCCAGGAGCTATCCTCGGTGGAGGAGGATAGGGACGCCGCCGGTGACGCCCTGAGGGAATTGGATGTCGGCGCTGGATCGAACGGTCGTTAGCATTAAGTACATTTCACGAGTTTGACAAGATGCTGAGGGGTCAAACCGGAGGCGGTTCATTGAGGTTAGATAAAAGGCTGGATCCACTGCTGGATGAGATATCCCGGAAGATAATCAACTGCGATAGGTGCGACCTGGCCGAGTCCAGGAAAAACGCGGTTCCAGGAGAGGGTCCCCAGCATGCGAAGATGATATTGATCGGTGAGGGCCCCGGCCAGAAGGAGGATGACACCGGCAGGCCGTTCGTCGGGCAGTCAGGGAAATTCCTTTCGGAACTACTTGAGAGGAACAATATCCACAGGGAGGATGTGTTCAT
>JAGLEG010000085.1 GCA_023145185.1 Thermoplasmata archaeon | reverse complement strand
TCAGGTCCACCCTCTCCCCGGATACGCCCACGTAAGATGCGGGATCGAGGGCATTGATCAGCTCGTCCCTGGAAATTAGGGATGACACCTCACCCATTGAAAGGAGCACCTCCCTGTAGTTCTCTCCCGCGTAGTGTCTCATGGCCGCGCTCCTTGTGATCTCGTGGGCCTCCTGTCTCCCCATGCCCTTTCTTACAAGTGCCATTATCAATGACTCGGCCATTATGACGTCCCCCGCCCTTCTGATGTTCTCAGCGATCCTCTCCTGGTCAACGACCAACCCCTCCAGGACCCACGTCAGCTTGTGCAGTATCTCATCCACCAGGACGAGCATGTGTGATATTATGAACCTCTCGGAGGAGGAGTTCGAAAGGTCCCTCTCGTTCCACTGGATCCCGTTCTCGAACGCAGGAAGAATGAAGCCGCGTACCACCCGGGCGAGGCCCGATATGTTCTCGCACTGCATCGGGTTCCTCTTGTGGGACATTGTGGAGGATCCCACCTGGTTCTTCTCATCGAATGGTTCCGCCAGCTCACCTATCTCCGGCCTCTGGAGGGTCCTGATCTCCGTGGCGACCTTTTCCACGGTCACCGATATGTTGCACAGGTGCGAGAACAGCTCTGTCATCCGGTCCCTCTGGACGATCTGCGTTGCTGCCTCCTCTACTCCAAGGCCCAGATCCTCCATCACCAGGTTCTCGATCTCGAAGGCATGCTTGCCCAGTGCAGCACCAGTGCCCACTGCCCCGGACATCTTGCCCACCAGAACCCGCTTCTTGACCTCCTCCAGGCGGGTGCGGTGTCTGTGGAGCTCCGCAAGCCACACCGCCATCTTGAGGCCGAGCGTTATCGGTATCGCGTACTGTCCGTGTGTCCTCCCCACCATGACCAGATCCCTGTACTTCCCGGATGATGATGATAGCACCTGCTCCAGGCGGTCCAGCTGACCGTCGATTATCCTGATCCCCTCCCTGAACTGGAGCGCAAGGGCGGTATCGACGATATCGTACGATGTCGCCCCGAGGTGCACCCATCTTCCGGCATCGTTACCACACTGCTCTGTAAGCGCATTCACAATGGCCATTATATCATGCTTGATGGTCGATTCGATCTCCTCGACCCTGCTGATGGAGACGTGTTCCAACGTCGCCTTCCGAGTGATCTCAAGCGCATCCTCGTGGGGTATGTTTCCCACCTTCGCATGGGCCCTGGCGAGAGACGCCTCCACCTCCAGGCACCTCCTGACACGGGCGTGATAGCTCAGCTCCTCCTTCATCTCCTTCCTGCCGTACCTGTAATCAAGTGGACAAACGGGCTCCATGTCAGGGACACCTCCAGTATGCGGGTAGAAGGTTCTCACCTTTATTAATTATAGTTGCGAACGCGATCTTTTCAACATATTGACCGTGTTCCTGATCCATATGGCTGGGACATTCAATAGTATCAAGATCCGCGTCCTGGCCAATACCCACTGCGTTGTGTTCAACAGCATGGCCAATCGATAAAAAGTGGATCCTCATAGGTTTAAAAAGGATCTTGGGACCTGCCTGCCACTGGGGTTAACCAGAATCCATTGAACCACTACAGGGGTGAACCCGATGGACCTGCATCTTACTCCTTTCAACTTCGATATCAACGATATTCATTCAGGAATATGGTGAATTAGTATAATGGTATTTGGCCAAGTATAAATGGCCAATTACGGTTAGGAACTTTTAACTACTGTGAAATACATCAGATCCCATGAAGATCCCGAGAAAAGAGATAGAGATCATCTCCTCTGCAGGCGGATGGGTTCTTGTCTACGGAAGAAGGAAGACAGGGAAGACATTTCTCCTTCGCAATTTCATAGATCATGATCGATATTTCCTTGTCAGAAGGGATGGAGTTGTCGTTTCCGGCGAGGAAAATCCCGTACGTTTTGATAATATCAACCATTTTCTGGATCATCTCAGATCGCTCCTGCTCGACAACAGAACTGTCATACTTGATGAGTTCCAGCGGCTTCCGCCATATTTTCAGGATGAGATATCAATGATCCATCCGCACGGAAGGCTGATCCTTTCAGGTTCCAGCATGGAGATGATAGAAAAGGTGCTCTCCTCCAGCTCACCTTTGCTTGGGATGCTGAGCGAGGTGAAGATCGATATTCTTGATCCATTCGATGTTGTGAGGGCCCTTGACCTCGAACCGGAGAGAACCATTGAGTACGGGACCTTCCTGAGAGATCCATGGACCGTTCCCATCTTCAGTTTCAAGGGGGATTTTCTGAAGGATCTCTGGAGGGTTATTGGCCATTCGAGGAACGCCATTCCGGGCTTGATCGGGGATATATTCTCTGAAGAGTCCAGGAGAAGGAGCAGGATATATGAATCCGTTCTCAGGCTCATAGGGGCCGGAACATGGTCCACATCAGAGATCTCACACACACTATATACCAGGGGCATACTCGAGAGAGATGACAGCCGACTCATAACTTCCTATATTCATAACATGATTAAGATGGGGCTCATCGAGGAAATTCCGATATTTCAATCGAGAAGGAAGGTGATCTACAGGATCAAATCCCCTATTATGGAAACCTATTATTATCTCGTTGACAGGCACAATATCGACGAGAGGGATGTGATGTTGGATGAGGTCAGGAGCAACCTTCGAAAAATGGTGAATATGCAGGTTGAGAGGTTCTTTGCCGATGCCTTTACCATTGAATACGGTGGGAACAGGGAATATTCTCTATCACCCGAGATCGATTTCATAATAACGAAGGGAAGAAAGAGGACCCCTCTTGCCTTCGGTGAGGTCAAATGGGGAAAAGGAGGCCTCCGGGGAGCAAGGAAATTGATAGAGAACGCCTCCGGGTTGGATATTGACCTGATACTCGTATCGAAGGAGGATGTGAAGTATGATAAAATATCCACCTACACGCCTGATCGGTTCCTGAAAAAGGTGAGATGATCCATCATCGGTTAAATGATACGAAGACTGATAATTTGTATATCACTCCTGTTGATCAACACCATCATATTGTATAATCGTCCTTATCCTAATTGATATCATACTATATTCGTGAATAGGTAAAGATAGGTGGATCCCTTCAAGGAAGTCATTGAGAGACGGGGATTTCAATTGATACCTATCTGGGGACGACGAAGGATAGGGAAAACTGCTCTCCTGCTTCATTCACTTGAAAAGAAGGCCTTATATTTCCTGGCCACGGAAAGCACTTCAATAGGTAACCTGAAGAGATCTGATTTTTCAGAGGAGGATTCACGGAGTATTGCATTGAGTGGATGGATGAGAACGAGATACTACACTGGGACCTTGATGACATCTCCAACATACCATGGAACACCTGATGATCAAGATATTATATCAAATCTATGAGAGGCGCCCGTTCTCCCTTTCATTGGGGAACGAAAAAAAATGTTAACACCCGTAAAAAGATCACCTCAAAAAGGTGCGCTTACTCCTCATCCGTCATCGTCCTTGTGGAGAGGAGTGATCTGCGTCCTATGCTCAAGTCCCTCATCACCTTCTCCTGGATGGACGTCATCCCACCCTCCGACCCGTGAAGCCTCAGATATTCGGACACGGATATGCCCTCCCTTCTGGACGCCTCGATCAGTCGGATGTACTCTTTTCTCATATTGTTCCCTCTGTGCTTATCTATGGTCGCCCTACCTATTTAACCCTACATGGTAATGACCGGATCATTCGCCCTGGAACAACCTCCGGCCCAATACTACATAGTTTTATGTACGATATGAGCTTTTCTATATAAACCCCAGTATCATTCCCAGGGCTCGGTCCGACACCTCTTCTTTAAATGATCTCCTATCGAGGTTACCCAGATAGAATCCTTCGGTTATCGGGTCCATTTCCGGCCCCACAATGGAGATATAAACTGTCCCTATGGGCTTCTCTTCAGTTCCGCCGTCGGGACCTGCTATCCCGGTCACCGATAGGGATATCGTGGAGCCGAATAGCTCTCTGCACCCAACTGCCATGGCAGATGCCGTCTCCCTGCTTACCGCCCCTTTCTCCATTAACGTCCTCTCCGGGACGTTCAGCAGTGATATCTTGACGTCATTGGAATAGGCCACCACACCTCCCAGGAAACACCCGGATGCTCCAGGGACGTCCGTTAAAATGGAGGAGATCGCCCCTCCTGTGCACGATTCAGCCGTTGAGATCGTAACCGACCTCCTGATCGCGGCCTCGACAAGGTCGACCCAGGTTGATTCCCTCAACTCCTGCCTCCCCCCGAGATGTCCATGACCCTGGAGGGGCCCTCTATCACATCCAGATAGGAACCAACGGATGAGGGGACCAGATCCCTCCAGGCGTCCCCCTTGATCATGAGCTCCCTTATGCCGGTCCCCGAATATAACTCCCGGTCGACCAGTGCGGTGGACCTCACCTCGTATCCCGCCAGTTTG
>JAGLEG010000084.1 GCA_023145185.1 Thermoplasmata archaeon | reverse complement strand
CCCCGGAGAAGCCGAGGGACCCGGCGATCATCCTGTTGTCTATCCTCTTGAAGAAGAAGACGATGGCGGCACCTATGCCTGTGGACAGGCCGGCGAAGAGAGTAAGCCCAAAGGCGAACATGACCTCATACGCCGTGAATTCCATCCACACAACCTCCGTCGCTCATATCAACAACCACAATTTCATTATAATAAATATGGGGCCATCCCTAGAACAGATGGCCCCTGGACCTATATTGCCTCTCCTTTCGGATCAGGCCTCTTCGAACATATCCTTGCCAACGCCGCATATCGGACAGGCCCACCCGTCTGGAAGGTCCTTGAAGGTCGTCCCGGGAGCCACGCCTCCATCGGCGTCGCCCTTCTCGGAGTCGTATATATATCCGCACGCAATGCATCTCCACAGTTTTGCCATATCTCATTCCTCCATGTCTCAGATCTTTCCAACTAGCTGAATTCCGACTTTCAACGTATCCTTGCCAGGCTCCCAGCTGGCGGGGCACACCTCGCCATCGTGCTCGCTAACGTACTTCGCAGCCTTGACCATCCTGAGGATCTCGGTTGCGCTCCTTCCCATGCTGTTATCGTGGATGCTCATGTACTTCAGAACTCCCTCCGGATCTACTATGAACGTACCCCGAAGCGATAATCCATCCTCCTCTATAAGCGTCCCGAACTCCCTGCAGATCCTCATTGAGGGGTCTGCGAGCATGGGGTACTCCACTTTACCTATCGCAGGAGAGGAGTCGTGCCATGCCAGATGGGTAAAGTGAGTGTCCGTGCTGATGCTCACTATCTCTGCACCTGCATCCTTGAACTCCTGGTGTTTCAACGCCAGCTCCTCCAACTCCGTGGGGCACACGAATGTGAAGTCCGCAGGGTAGAATGCCATTACCAGCCATTTTCCCTGGAAGTCAGACAGCTTCACCTTCTTGAACTCCCCGTCCATGTACGCATCCGTCTCAAAATCAGGTATCTTATCTCCTATCTTTATCATTTTATCACCTCTATCATCACTCTTTCACGGGGGGAGTGAACACCCTCTTTGCCAGCTCCTGGTCGAACATGAACAGGGCGCTTGGATTCTCCTTTATCATATTCATCTTGCCAACCATGTCCGAGGCTGTGGACTCCTCCTCCACCTGCTCATGGATGAACCACTGGAGCATGTTGTAGGTGGCGTGATCCTTCTCGGAAAATGCCAGGTCCACAAGACCGTTTATCAGCGATGTCACCATCTGCTCGTGCTCCAGGACCGCCTTGAAGACGTCAAGAGGTCCTTTCCACTCCGACTTGGGCGCCTCGATCGTCATGAGGTTCGCCCTGCCGCCTGCCTCAATGAGATAGTCGTACATCTTCATCCCATGGAACTGCTCCTCGCTCGCCTGCACCCTCATCCAGTTCGCCATCCCGGGGAGGCTTATGGATTCCAGATATGCTGACATGGACAGATAGAGATATCCCGAATAGAGTTCGGCGTTTATCTGTCCGTTCAGCGC
>JAGLEG010000083.1 GCA_023145185.1 Thermoplasmata archaeon | reverse complement strand
TATAATTACAAACGAGTCCCAAAGTTAGGCTTCTCCCAACATTAAGAGGTTCAGATTATATTAGATATGTCAATGTTGGGATACAAGGCTGAGAGGTCATTACACCGGTGAATTCGAACTGGTAGTAATAGGTCGATTTATGGGACAAACCCCGTGGGTCGAAACAATCATAAAATTCGTGGAATTTTACGTGTGTGTGACCAATCCTTGATTGGTCAAACAATGGAACAGGATAGGTCTATCTTCGGGACGACGTGAAATGATTATCTGATAGTTTATTGGCCGGTCTCCAGGCCAATATACGGGACGGGCTTCAATGTGATGAGTATATAAAGATCAAAGTGGAAACGGGTCGAATAACGGGATGATGTGTGGATGGTTTTGATAGGACAATAAAAACCTTGTCAGGTCGATTCATGGGACTGTGTGTGAATGTGCCTATAAATAACGGCTGATGAAAAGGACAACGTATCTATCAAACACCCTTTGCATTCAATCACTCATTCACATAGGATCCGAGCACCCCTCCGGCCTCTCCCGCCTGCTCCTATTATTACCGCACACATAAGATTGAGTTTAGTAGCTTCGCTTAACTGTTTGTATAATAAGAAGGGTTCACTCCAGAAAAAGTTCTACTCTTTTTTCTATACGTTTCACCCGCTGCTTGTATCATGTCGAGAGAGCGATCCCGATCGGTCCTTTATCGATATCATACAAGGTTCTATCACAGTGTGGAGAAACCTTATTAATATACCAAATCCAATACAAGCAAGGATATCATATGACCTTGTATTGCATATCTGAAATGATATGCACACGAATATCTTGGACGAGAACCCCATGCAGGAAGTGACAATATGAAATCGAATATCATCCTTCCAATAAATCGGATATCCTTGTTCTGCAAGAAGCATCACATCGAGAAGATGAGCCTTTTCGGGTCCGTATTAAGGGATGATTTCGACACTCAAAGCGATGTGGACTTCCTTGTGAAATTCAAGGATGGTTATTCGCCAAGTTTCTTTAAACTGTTCGCAATGGAGGAGGAACTTGGTGAGATACTGGGCGGAAGAAAAGCGGATATCAGAACGTTGGAAGACCTGAGCAAGCACTTCAGGGATGATGTGGAGAGGGATTCGGTGATCCAGTATGCTTCGTAACGATCAGGTCCTGATCAATGATATCAGAGACAGCATACGCGAGATTTTCGTGATCGTGGAAAATATGGAGTTCGATGAATTCGATGATGACAGGATCAGACAGCTTGCAGTGATCAGATTGCTGGAGTTGATAGGAGAAGCATCAAATCAGGTATCAGATGATTTCAAGAAGGATAATCGGGAGATACCCTGGAAGGAGATGATCTCAATGAGAAATCGTCTTATCCATGGATACTTCAGTGTGAATACAAGAATCGTATGGGATACGATCCGTATCGACCTTCCCTATCTACTCGGTAAATTGGATGAGACGCCCTAAGATCATATCAATAACGTTAGAACCAATATTGGAATGATATGGCAAAATAGAACAATATAAGGATAGGATCTCTGATGATCGTATGAGGCTGGACTAGTTCACAGTCGAACTAACGATGTTCGGGGTTGGATATGATGGAATCAAGAACTTGATCGAGAGAATCAATATCATTGATCTCAGCTTATAATTATATACCAAGAATATGACACCCTTCGCGTGTAATCTGTATGACATCCTTCGCACGCAGTTTAAATAAGATATGACTAGAGTTGCACACCGTGATGAGGGGGCGGCCCAGGAAAGGCGGAGGGGTGATTTTGGATGACTGGCCACACTTAAGATATGACATCCTTCGCATGCAATCTACTCCTTCCCCGAAGGAGTAGTGTACAGGGTTAACCCCCACCCACCCAAAGCATGGCTCTAAAGGGAGCGGTTGCAAGCAACCGCCCGTCTACTCCTTCCCCGAAGGAGTAGT
>JAGLEG010000082.1 GCA_023145185.1 Thermoplasmata archaeon | reverse complement strand
AAAATGGCGCAGAGGAGGGGAGGGTCAGCATTGTCATCTTATTGACGATCCTCAAATGCTGGCCCTGAGACAAAAAACGGTAACCAACAATAATTAAACATTTTTTGTCGCATATAAACGTATTCTAGCGCCATTCTTCATAACGATCTTAAATTGACGAAAGAAGAATGGCGCAGAGGAGGGGATTCGAACCCCCGAGGGCTGACGCCCACCGGATTTCAAGTCCGGCGCCGTAGGCCGGGCTTAGCTACCTCTGCAGAGGTTTGTAATCGGGCAAAAGCAAAGGTTACATATAAGACCGACGGCCACCCTAGAAGGTCTCCACGATATAGTTGAGCACGGACCTGAACACCACCTGTCCGTCCCCTTCCTCCGATCCCACCTTGTTCCTGTACCAGTCAGCATGGGTATGCCTGTAGAAGACCCTCTCCGGATGAGGCATCATCCCGAAGACGTTTCCCCTCTCACTGCATATACCTGCAATGTTGAACCTGCTCCCATTTGGGTTGTAGGGATACTCCGCATTGGTCTCCCCCGACCGATCACAGTACTGGAACACCACCCTGTCCTCATCAAAGAGCCTCTCGTAAAGCGCATCCGCCTCCTCCAGGGGGAGTATCAGCTTCCCCTCCGCATGGGCACAAGGTATCAACCGTATGCTTCCGATCGGGATGTCCCTGGTCCAGACGCACCTACCCCGATTCGTATGTTTCAACAGGGTGGGCCTGCACTCGAAGAAACCGGAATCGTTCGAGTGGAGGACGGCTTCCGGATGCTCGGACATGGTACCATCCATACCCGGAAGGATCCCCAGTTCCACCATGATCTGGAATCCGTTGCAGAATCCCCCCACGGCCTTCCCATCCTCTATGAACTTCCTGAGGTCCCCTGAAAGCGACGCCTTGATCCTTGCCGCGAATATCGCACCGGCCCGGATGTAGTCCCCGGCGGAGAAACCACCCGGGAACATGAGTATGTGGTAGTCATCCAGCGACCGCGCCTCATCCCCGCCAACGTCCCGCCCCTCCAGCTGTTTGAGGTGAACGAACTCGGGGGACGCCCCAAGCCTCTTGAAGGCGTCGAAGGTCTCCTGCTCGCAGTTGGTTCCCTCCATCCTCAGGATGCACACCCTGATATCCTCGACCTTCACTGTGATCCCTCCATCATCCTCTTCATTCCACCCCTCCACGCATGATCGAGCACCTTCACGGGTATGTCAACGAGGAGATCCTCCCCGCTGGTGATCCTCAGGGACTCTCCCAGGACCGTCCCAAGCTTGGTGTAGGGAACCTCATGTCGGGAGATGCAGTCCTCCACCCTCAGGGCCTCCCTGGGCTCGACCTCTATGACGTACCTGGTATTGGATTCAGAGAAGGCCCTGGTATCCACCCTCATCTCCTCACCGCGATCATCCCGGGATCCCACATCCCTGACATTAACGTCCAGGCCGATGCCCCCGCCAATGCACATCTCGGCAAGGGCGACGGCCAATCCACCTTCTGACAGATCGTGCACTGAGGCCAGCAGCCCATCAGAGTTCATCTCCAGGATGGCCTCCATGGAATCCATCATCAGCTGTTTGTCCAGGTCCGGAACGCGATCGGAGCCAGCATCAATGGACCTGTAGTACGCAGATCCACCCATCTCCCTTCTGGTCCTGCCCATAAGATAGATGATATTCCCGCTCTCCTTCAGGTCCGATGTGGTGGCCTTCCTCACGTCATCCATCAACCCGATCATCATCATGGTGGGGGTGGGTGGAACGGCCCCCAGTTCCGATTCGTTGTAGAGTGATACGTTTCCCGAGACCACCGGGATAGAGGCGT
>JAGLEG010000081.1 GCA_023145185.1 Thermoplasmata archaeon | reverse complement strand
GTCCCGGATAGGTATTATGGAAAGCACGGTCCCGTCAATTGCAGCGCCAAACAGATCGAGGTTGAGGGATTGAGCGGTAAGGATGATAGTATCAAGTTGATCGGGGTCATGTACGTACGGGCCAAGGTCGATCGAGGTTCCATTATCCTCGTAGAGGGTGATGTTGGGCAGAGGCTCAAGGAATTCGGGTTTGTAGTTCACAGCGTGGAATGTGATATTCAGGGTGGCAAAAGCATATGATGTACCATCGGTGGCGCTGATGTTGATATCAAATTCAGGGGATGTTCCGTCACCGTAGAGCATGGAGAGGGTCATATTGCCCCGATCGAAGCTGATGTTACCTGGATCGTTCGTTGAGACGACGATATCGTCGATATGCGTATCCTCGTCGTTGATAAGAATGCCCAGGTCGTATCTGGTGTTCTCCCTGACGATGATATGGTCCATGCCAACGACAAGGAAAAGGGGGTCGTCCCTGGGATCGACCGTGACGTTCAGATCATAAAGGGTCGAATCGTAACCATCGGATATATTGATCTTAACGATCTCCTGGAGGATGGACTCGTCAGGGTAGTGTAGCGAAAAGGATGAAGCCTCCTTGTCGAAGGTGATAGTGGGACCGGGTATGGTCACGAACGTATCACCGACCCCGTTATGGTCGATGATCTCCACGTGTACGCTCTTGAATTGGTCCTCCACCACGCTCAATCTCGTGGGCAGTCCGAGTATCTCTGGAGATCGAAAATATCTGAAGGTCAGGTTCATGGGGCCGTGGTCCTTCATCACGAAGGAGATATTCCTGATAAAACTGCTGGATGAATTGGTGATGGAGGCCGTGTAGGTCCCTGAAGAGGAATTCCACCCTTTGGAGGTGAGCGTCCTTCCCCTTATGAGGTCCGTGGGAACGCTCCCGGAGCTGTCAAGAATGTAGCTCCTGGTCAGGACATCGTTGATGTCGAACAGCTCGAACTTGAATCCATCCTCTGTCTGGGACCTGTAATTGACCACGTATGCGGTGAGGTAACCATACGTCAGCAGGCTGGAGGTGTTGTCCTGGATAGATATCCTGGAAACATTGAGGGAACAGTTGCCCACGTTTACCCTGGACCCGTTGATCAGCGATAGGCTGATCAGATCTGACAGGAATGTTGTATTTTTTACGTCAACGTTTGAGGAGTTATCGATCATTATCGAGGTGTTTGCACCCTGGATCTGGACGTTGTTCCAGTTGGCCTCCTCGCACCCTTTCAGGATCACGCCACCCCATGAGCCAGGAGACACCACCCCCTGAGGCCTGAATATGACCGGATCTCCCGTTCCTCCCACGCGTATGGTCCCGTTTACTCTCAGGTGGGCCCCTATACCGAACCTGACGGTGACACCAGTGTCAATTGTAAGGTTCACACCATCGCCGACCGTTATGGTCTCGTTTATGTAGATCGGTGATTCGGGGGCCTCCCATAACATATCGGTGGAGATATCCTCCTCGATATACAGGTCGTTGGGAGCAATGATGCCCTCGGAATTAAGGGTAAAGAAGGTATCTATATTGGCACCCAGGATCAAGGATAACATCATAAAAAAACATAGGTACGATCTTCCATGCATCCTGCGACCTCAAGGAGAGGTGCCTTCTCAGACGGGTATCTTGAGAGGCCACCCAGGAGTAAAGATGCTTCACCACTATTTAGGCTTTACATATGGGTCAATGGCCCTGTGAGAGGATGGAAAATTTTCAAGACCTTATCTTCGATCTAAAATTTTCATCCATTTTTCCATATCCATTCCCCCGCGTACCCATACCCCAATGTACCTGTTCCTCCACCTGTGTACTTACCCTATATATTTAATAGTAGGAAAACAGGATAACAATGAGGTTTTATATACACATTAAGCAGTTTACAGGCGGGAATGTATGTTACGGGCGGGAATGTATGATCGGAATACCAATGGGGACAAAATTACACAGGAGATCTGACCTATGTTAGGAAATAGAACTAAAAAAGTTTTGATCATGTTCGTGATCTCGGTGTTCATAGGAACCGCTTTCGCATCCATGGCAGATAACACTTCCGGAGAGAAAGTGACCCTTCTGAACAGCGACAGAAATATCGCCGTGGAGGGAAGTGTTGTGAGGATACCCAATGAACAGGGTGTCGATACTTCCAACTACTTCAAGGTGAACAGGGACGTTCCTATATCATCAGCCTCCATTGAGATCTCAACTTACGATTCGATGGGAGGTGGATCCCTTCTGGAACCCTACGTTGACGTGGGATTGGATGGTCAGAGAGAGTGGGAGTACTCTGGATTGGGCTATGGGGAATTTGGTAAACAGGAACAGATGTCAAATGGCGGTGAGAAGATAACCGCAACCTTTGGAACAAGCGGCGGTACGCAGACCCCCGAATCCATTCTTGTACCTGATGGGGCGAAGATCGTTGAAGCTTCGATCGGATTAAGAGGAAGGTTCAGCCCCTCGACCCTGACGAGATATACGATAGCGCAGAACCCCTCGACCGTGGACCTCTCTGCC
>JAGLEG010000080.1 GCA_023145185.1 Thermoplasmata archaeon | reverse complement strand
GGAAATGGTCGTTCCATCCCACGGCAACGATCGGACAGGAGCTTTCGGGGGGGGATGAGATGGGCTGGGTCCAGGAGACCCCGACCGTCAGGCACATGATCATGGTCCCACCCGCGAAAGGGGGAAAGGTATCTGCCATGGCCCCCGAGGGGGAATATACGGTGGATGAGGTCATATGTGAGCTCGAGCACAAGGGGGAGATCGAGAAATTCACGATGGTCCAGAGGTGGCCTGTAAGGGTTGCCAGGCCGTTCAAGCGAAAGCTGGACCCCTCCATTCCCCTGATAACCGGTCAGAGGATACTGGACACCTTCTTCCCCATCGCCAAAGGGGGGACCGCAGCAATACCGGGTGGGTTCGGGACCGGCAAGACGGTAACCCAACATCAGCTGGCCAAGTGGAGCGATGCCTCGATCATTGTATATATCGGGTGCGGAGAGAGGGGAAACGAGATGACAGAGGTGCTAAGGGAGTTCCCTGAACTGGTGGATCCAAGGACCGGCCAACCGTTGATGACAAGGACGGTCCTCATAGCGAACACCTCGAATATGCCCGTGGCGGCAAGGGAGGCATCTGTCTACACAGGCATCACCCTGGCTGAATATTACCGGGATATGGGATATGACGTCGCCCTCATGGCAGACTCCACTTCCAGGTGGGCCGAGGCCCTCAGGGAGATCTCCGGCAGGCTTGAGGAGATGCCCGGAGAAGAGGGTTATCCTGCATACCTCTCCAGCAGGCTTGCGAACTTCTACGAACGGGCCGGCCTGGTGGAGTGCCACACGACGGCCCCGAGAAAAGGGTCCATATCGGTCATAGGCGCGGTATCTCCCCCTGGGGGAGATTTCTCCGAACCCGTAACTCAGAACACCCTCAGGATCGTCAAGGTGTTCTGGGCCCTGGACTCGAACCTGGCTGATAGAAGACATTTTCCTTCCATCAACTGGCTGAGGTCCTATTCCCTTTACACGGACAAGGTGGAGGGGTGGTGGAAGGAGAACGTGGACCCGCAGTGGATCGACCTCCGGAACAGAGCGATGTCCCTTTTGCAGCAGGAGGCGGAGCTTCAGGAGATCATTCAGCTGGTGGGTCCGGATGCGCTACCGCCCACACAGCAGGTGGTGCTGGAGACCACCAGGATGCTCAGGGAGGACTTCCTTCAGCAGAACGCGTTCCACGATGTGGATTCCTACTGCCCGGAGAAGAAACAGACCATGATGGTGCGTGCAATACTATGGTTCCATGACCTGGCCACAGCCGCGGTTGAAAGGGGGGTCACCATCGATCGTGTCAGGAGCCTGGAGGGAAGGGTATTGATCGCCAGGATGGCCAAATTGGATAATAGCTCCTTCGAGAAAGAGATCAAGATAGTTATGAAGAGGGTGAAAGAGGAGATCGCATCCCTTTAACCAGGAATCACTTCAACCGTATCTTCTGGACCTTCTTCTTTCCAGGTTTGCTGCTCTTGGCCCTATCCTCGGGTTTCGCACTTTCAATCAGCTTGGAGATGCTGGGAGGCACATCAGTGGCCTGAACGTTATTCGTGACCGTATCGTTCTTGATCGCAGATCTCAGCGTATCCAGGAGGGATTTTACAGCGGACCGTGGTATGATCAGCTGAGATGTTGATGTGTAATAGTGTCCATCCATTCCCTCGAGGATCTCGTTGTAGAGGTGCAGCCTTAGGTCATCCTTTGTCCATTGGGGGATCGCCCCCGTAACGTAATGACTTCTGTGATCGGAGGTCCTTACGACCCTTTTGTACGATCTCTCATCTTTGGACGTCTCTGCCATGTTCTTCACTTCCCGTTATCCTTTGATCAAAAGTAACCTTGGGGCTGCCGTCTGGCGAATGATCATGACCTCCTCCATCTCGGTCGCCCCATTTCCCATATCGAGGTCCAGCAGGTCCATCGATGCCGATACGGCGGACCTCCCTGTATCTGTCAGCATGTAGAACGAGAACTCCCTCTCTATCTCCTGATACCTGAACTCCTTCCTGATCCCTCCCCTGGATACGAGAACCTTAAGGTGGTAGGCAAGAGAGGTTGGCCTCAGACGGCAGGTCCTGCTAAGGGACCTGAACGAGAGCCCCTCTTCTCCCACGTCGATCAGCGCGGCCAGGATCCTCTGACGGGGTCCTGATCTTATCAGATCGGGAAGAATGGCCTCTATGGCATCCAGTCCTGAAATGCCTGCTGCTTTGTTTTTTTTCTGAGTCAATTCAAACATTATTGAATATATTCAATACTATTTGAACCTTTCTGATCTGCCAATGTCGTTGGGAGAACTATGGGTCTGTTAATTTATTCTTATTAATGGTTTGCGGCCAAAGGCTAAATAGTAATGAGGGACACTATCTCGGTATCCGTACGCATCTTACAGGATGTGACATATCATCACAACTGTGCGGAAAAAGATCAAGATTCCAAGGGAGTGTTTGAATGAAAAGAGAAGAGATAATAAGATCACTGCTCGTTGTCGGCATATTGATGCTGTCCTCGGTGTTAATATTGAATCCCGTCAACGCATCAGAAGATAAGATCCCGACCAGGGCACAGACCCTCGTATATTTCTCGGGATCCGTCATGAACCTGACTGAAGAGAACATAGGAATGTTCGGAGAGTATTGGCTATTGGACCTGTTCCCCGATAACAATACGGTAACGGTGGAAAATACGGATTTCATGCCGTTTCCCCCGGTGGATATTACCAAGAATTCTACGTGGTACAACCCAAATCTTATCTGGAACACTTCCACATATTCGTTTGAGATCGAGTTCGACATAGACCCTGCGGTGTATACCTTCGATCTGGACAATGTCCCGTGGAAGTTCACCCTGATGGACAGGTATGGTTACAACCGGTCCTATGGAGGAAGCCAGAGCGCCATTAATTATGCGCTGTTCGAGAACTTCACCTCGACAACGGGGGTTGAACTTGAGAACAACTCACTTGAATATATACCCGGGGTTTTTGGGGACATCAGCTTTACCATATTGAATGGGTCCAGCATGGAACCTCTCGAGGGTGTTGGCTTCAGTTTTACAAACCATCCCTATCACTCTTCGGTAGGGCCCACAAATCGAACGGACGAGAACGGCAATATAACCTTCACCGATCTCCAGCTTGGACTGGAAGTTGGGCTCAACAAGAATGAATTGGAGGTCTATGTACTGAAGGAGCATTTCAACACCCAGTTAGGCACCGGTATCCTTCATCCTGTACTCTTTGAGGGAAATGACACTCACTACACCTACGTTCTCAAGGAGAACAAGAGGGTCAAGACGCTCATCCCGTCCGACGGCGCGACCGACGTGACAGCGAACAGGACAAGGGCCCAGATACAGGTCGAGTTCTTTGAGGAGATGGATGAGGATTCCGTGACCATGGCGACTCTATACCTGGAGAACCAGACCTCAAAGGTCCCTGTGGATTATCAGTGGAATGTTGAATCCACACTGCTGGCGCTCAGGCCTCTGCAGGACCTGGAACACGATACTCTGCATACCTTGACCATCACAACCGCCGTTGAGAACGGGCTTGGAGCCCGTCCCATCTGGAGGAACGACCATATCTCCTTCACGACCGAGCTCCATCCCGGCTGGATCGAGGGTGTTGTCCTTGTAAACGGTACCACGGACCCCGCCCCTGCGGGCTCCACGATCTACGTTGACGGCAGCCCAACAATTCTGGACAATGGACACTTCAGGATCACCGGATTGGGACCCGGACTTCACCCTGTGGAGACAAGGGGGCCCACCGTGAACGGTGTGATGGAGTATCTGTACTACGGCATGGACATCTTCGACGTGAATATCGAAAAGGGAGATGAGAAGGCGCTGAACGATCTATTCGTCACGAAGAGGGCTGTGATCGACCTGGAGATCTCCATAGATGACCCTGGCCTTACGCGGGGCCCTGTGGAAGGAGTATCCATTGTTCACAGGATCTCCATGGAGGAGGAGGTGACGGATTCGGAGGGTAAGGCCATGTTCAACGACATCCTCGCGGATTACACAACCTACTTTGATGCGGCAAAGGAGCACTACGGTGATAAACTGATCATCCATACGGTTCCGGCCGGCCAGGTGGCGCCCATGAACCTGTCTGTTGAGATGAAACAGGTGGACCTGCCGGTGGAGGTCTCCTACTGGACCGCAGAGAAGAGAGAACTTGAAACAGGGTCCATGGTGGATGTCTATTCCTATTTCAGCCTGGATTTCGCAGAGAACATGGATATCGAGACGATGACCACGAACACTGTCTGGATACGTCAAATAGACGGAGGCCTGATCCCCATCACGGTGAAGAACGATACGATGAACTACAGGAGATGGTATATCAGGCCCAGGGACCCTCTTCCATACGACGGGGATTTCGAGCTGGTGATCAATGATACCATCGCTGATGATATTGGCTTCAACCCGTTCTGGAAGAACTATCGGGTCACCTTCCAGACCCCCTCCCTCTCTTCCGCTGCTGTGAAGGGTAAAGTATCGGTGAACGGCAGGGGCGTTGGTGGGATCGCCATCACAGTCATGCACGATGACACTGTTCTATCAACCGGAATGACCGGGGAGAACGGCGCATATCTATTTGAGGTGGATCTGACCAGTCCTGAAATGACGCCTATCAGGGTCATCGCAAATGGTTCCATCTACGGCCTATCGACGAATGACGTGCCTTTCCTGACGCTGAGATCTGGAAGTTCGGAACCGGTCTACGTCCCCGAGATGAACCTCACCCGTCTGCCAGGTTGGTTCTCATACTCATACGATGAGGACTATCAGATGAAGATGGCGGTTGACGGCACGATCGTGCTTGAGTTCAAGCACGCATTGGGTGGTACCAGCCTGGGATCCTTCCCGGGGAATTTCACCCTCAAGATATCATCGACGCCGGAGGAGCTGAACCTGATGCTGTCCGAGGACAGGAAGACTGTGACCCTCGATCCCGTTGAGGACCTTCAGTACGAGACGACGTATATCTTCCTCGTATCCTATTTCGAGGAGGATATCGAGAGGGAGCTGAGGTTCGAGGATGGCGGGTCGGCCCTGATCAGGGGTGAGAAGATCTCCATAACAACCTCATTGAAGCCTGTAAAACTCCTGGTAATGGACCCGAGAAAGACGGTGAATGTTTCCCTGGACCAGAAGATTAAGATATATTTCGAGAACCACACCGTGGACCAGTCCAGGATCGAGGAGGTCCTTGAGATCTCGGATCATGACACTGGCAACCCGGTCGATGGTCTCATATTCACGTGGAGCACAGAGGGGAAGAACCTGGAGATAGGCCATAACCTGTTCGATAGTGGTACGACGTACGTCGTCACCCTTCCTGTCGGCATCTACGGGGTTAACAATGCAAAGCTGTTCTTGGACTTTGAATTTATTTTCACCACCAGCTATGATGGGAATGTCCCTGTTGGTTTCAACCTGCCTGGTTCAATTGAGCCGGAATCCTGGTCCACGACTCTCAACAACCCCAGAGGGAAGCCGATCGAGGTCTCGATCCTGATCAGGGTGAAGGATTCGGCGGATGATTACGTTGAGATCGTCAACGTTGTTATCCCGGGGCTTGGTTCGACAGTTGTTGAACTTGACCTAACGGGCTATGATGAGGCCACATATGAGATCTACCTGAAGATCATCGATCAGGAGACCGGCAACCCGATGGATACGCAATCCTACAATCTGAACGTGGAGGAGAGTAGTGAAGGTGAGACCACTGAGGGACTTCCTATATGGGCCATTATAATCGTTGTGCTCATCATACTGGTGGTCATCGGACTTGCAGGATACCTCTACATCTCCGGAAGGAACAAGGAGGATATTGAGGAGACCCACGAGGAGTTCGAATGTCCGGAGTGTCACAACATCGTCTCGGACAATGATACCGTCTGCCCCAGCTGTGGAGCCGAGTTCGAGGAGGAGGCGTACAAGTGTCCCAAGTGCAGCGCCATGCTGGAACCAGAGGACGACACCTGCTCTGAGTGTGGATATGATTTCTCAGACCAGGACCAGATGGAGCTCGAGGATGAGGACGAGGACGAGGAGGACGAGTTCGAGGAAGATGAGCCCGAGGATGACGAGGTCGAGGAGGGTGAGTTAGAGGAGCTCGACGAGGAAGACGAGGAGATGGAAGAGGCCGAGGATTGATCCTCCTCTCCATAATTTATCTGGGGCGGGTATATCCCGTCCCTTTTTTTTTTTAATAAATATTATATCAAGTGTGAACGTTCTCAACAACATCATGGGGGGAATTTAGACGTCGAATAGGTCCAATATTTTCAGGTCATCGAGTGTGGTTCTGTTATCTCTACTGATAGTTTCGGGTCTGGGAGCTTTATTTCTACAATCCAACCTGCAGGCTGTCAGCAGGGGGTCAGGAGATGGGAACATTGCGGGAACAGTTGAAGGTGGAGGAGCAGGTATGCTCGTTGAGGCGACCGCGACGAACGTCTCGGGGGGGCCGTTGAAGTTCACCGGCCTCACGCTCGCTGACGGCAGTTTTAATATCACGGTGGATGCGAACCCCGAATTCATAACGCCATACATGGTGGAAGTGAGCCCAAATTACCATTACGACGTCGGGAGCCGCCTCTACATGTTCACCCGGGAGAACGATAACGAGACACAGCACGTTCCTGCGGGAATGCTGACAGCAAGCAGGGTGCTGACGAGCAACCTGACCGTTACCGTCCTGAACGGGTCCAGCATGGAGCCCCTTCCGGGCGCGAGGTTCGAGGTGTCCTACGGTGGGGAGGTCCCGGAACCGGAGTTCGAACTGGTCTCTCTCACCGATCAATACGGCAACATATCAATAGCTGACATAAGGTCCGGGGAGACCTCTGTCAATCTATCAAAGCTCAACTTCAAGTATCTCGAAGGGTCCGGGCTGCCTGAGACCATTGAAATACTCGAGGGTGGCCATACGAACCTGACCCTGGTATTGGAGGAGAACGATTGGCCCTTTGAAACGGTACCCGGGGGCCGAACCGACGATTTCACGATATCCAGCAATATCACCGTGAACTTCGGTGCCATAATGGAGCACGGGACGATCGATACACCCGCGGCCTATAAATTGAGGATGGTGGCAGATGGATCGCTCATCCCGATTGCGCACGAGGTGAGCGGGGATGATATGTCCGTTCAGATCGATCCCCAGGTGGACCTCGAGTACAACACCACCTACATGTTCTGGATGGAAAACAGCGTTAAATTGGAGGTCGGACCCAGGCCCTTGTGGCGCCCGATGGAGGTGTTCTTCACCACCGAGCTCATACCCACCACGGTGTCGGGATATGTGAGGGAACAGGGGACGGGCCAGCCGGTGGAAGGGGTGGCCATGACCCTGAACGAACTTCGATCCCTGACAGATGACGCGGGGATGTACAGCTTCCCGGCCGTCCCTCCCGGAGATTACACGGCCTTTGTGGAGGGGTCATATCTCCATGGATCTGCATATGGGGTCAACATCACGGCCGCAAAGGGAGAGGCGATCCTGATGGAGGATATTCTCGTCGACCCCTTCCCATTCGGGTCACTGGAGGTCAATGTGCTCTCCGACCTGGGACCGGTCGAGGGCGCATGGGTGAGCGTAAGGGGTTCCTCTCTGAACATCACCACTAATGGGACGGGTTCGGCCCTGATCGAGAAGGTTAGGGAGGGAATGGCAACCATCAAGGTTGGGGATGACCACCACTTAGGATTGGAAGAGGAGCGTTTCATCTATGAAGGAGGACTATCGTATCTCAATATATCTCTTCTGGAGAGACCTTTCCCCATCACCGTGGAGCCAACCGATGAGATAACTCCCGGCGTGGTGGATGTGGGCACCGATCTGTTGATCCACATGCCCGGTCCAGTACAGTTTACAACTCTGGTCGTCTCCCTGATATCCCTCAACGACAACGGGACGGTGGATCGTGAGGTCCTGCTCAACCAGATAACCCAGGTTGGCACGTCCAACACATACAAGGTCGATCCGCTCCCGCTTCTGGAGCTTGAGACGTCCTACCTGCTGATAATCGGCTCCGGTCTAAGGTTGATCGGAGAGGATGAGAACCTCATCTGGAG
>JAGLEG010000008.1 GCA_023145185.1 Thermoplasmata archaeon | reverse complement strand
AGCTGCATTTTCTGATCCATTTCAACGATTCCTGGGACAACTGGTACCAGACCGGTGAGATGGTGGTTATGGTAATGGATTCCATCGATCCAGTTCTGTTATTTGATGATACATCGAGAGCTCCTACAACGGGGGATAAGCTCTTCTTCAGCGTTGTTCTTGTGGACAATATATACGTGGTAAATGCCTCTCTATCCTACTGGTTTGGCCTGGGGACAGAGACCGGCCTTATCCTCACAGGAGATAACCAGACCTGGACCGGATCGATCATTGTTCCTGCCGGATCCCTTGACAAATTACATTATCTGTTCATATTCTCGGATGATGCTGGTAACAATGTATCTTCAACTATCACAACCCTGACCGTTATCGATAACGACAGGCCTTTGTTCGGTGAGGACAGCACATCCATTAACGCGACAACTGGCGATGACCTCACCTTTTTCATTTCCGTTTCAGATAACATCGGGATCGTATCGATGAAGGTGGAATACAGGATCGCCCTGGGGGAGCGGGTCGTATTGAACATGACAGGCCCCATTAACATCACCATCCCCTCTGATGTGGTGGGTATCCTCGAATATACCTTCCTTGTGACCGACACATCCGGAAATGCAGATGTTTCCGAGACGTTCCTCAAAAGTATAACGGATAATGATGGACCAGAGGTTACTTCAATAATTGGACCTGGACCATTGTACTCTGGGGATGAACTAAGATATGATCTCAGGATCAAAGATAACATCGGGATAGCCAATGTATCTATCTATTATGAGATGACAAACCTGAGCTCTGCATCAACTATGTTGGAATTACAGAAGGATGGGGGATATATCTTCACCCTGTCAATCCCCCATGATTTCGCTGGATGGTTCATTGCCCAATTGACGATCTATGATCTTGCCGGAAATCAAGTCCAACACTTTTTGGACCTGATAACGGTCATTGACAATATCGATCCAGAGATGGACCCGGCATCCAATATGACCATTTACGAGGGAGATACAGTGGACGTGAATATCACAGCGATGGATAACATACTTGTCTCCTCCATCGAATGGACGGGCGCACCGATCAAAATTGCTGGAACAAATTTCTTCTGGATAGCAGATCAAGCGGGCATTTACAACATCATTGTCGTGGTGGTCGACGGGTACAACAATTCCGCTCAAATAGAGTGGACCCTGACCGTTCTTGCCCTGGATAACGACAGGGACGATGATGGGATACCCGACCTCGTTGAGAACGAATATGGGCTTGATATGAAGGACCCGACAGATGGAGGGGCTGATCTTGATGGGGACGGCCTGACCAACAAGGAGGAATACGAGATCGGGACGGGACTGAACGATGAGGATACCGATTCCGATGGCATGCCGGATAAATGGGAACATGACATGGGCCTGGACCCTACGCTCCACTCCTCTGATAACGATGCTGATGGAGACGGGGACACGGACCTTGAAGAGTATACAAATGACACGGATCCGAATGTGAATGATAAGGTGGAAGGAAAAGAGGGGGTCTCCCCTATCATCATCGGGCTGATCGTACTGGTCATAATTGCATTGGCCGTGATAGGATACATGGTGGCGAGGAAGAAGGAGGAGATAGCGGCCTCCCCGGCCAGGGGAAGTGGTGTCGAGGTTGATGATTGGGAGGAGGAAGAAGAGGAGGACCCTTATGACCTCGACGAGGAGGAGGACCTGGACGATCTTGACGATGAAGAGCTCGATTACGAGGAAAGCGAGGAGTTCGATGACCTTGAGGAGGACCTGGACGAAGAAGAGGAGCTCCATGAGGAAGAGGATATAGACGATGAGGAGCTCCATGAGAATCTCCCCGATATTGAAGATTTCGAGGAGATGGAAGAGCTGTATCCCAACTTTGACAAATAGCATATGATCTGAGGGAAGTCAATTTTGGGAGAGGCCTAACTTTGACATAAGAAAGATGATTATCAAAGTTAGGCTGTAAGATCGCGATTTAATGGTGGTTCGGTCATTGGTGGACCAGCGGTTCACAGGTAGTAGTTATCTCCCAGTTTTGGATAATGACAGGAGATGGAATAAATATCTGAAACAACCTATTTCCATTTCAGGGTGAAACAGTGCGATCCCAGCTCTCTTTTCGAAACCGTCTCAATTACAGAGGAAACCATAAGGAGCGATCATCGTGAGCGTTTTAAAGGAACTCCTGAGAATCGATGAATGTGCTGATTGCGGTAAGATAATATATTTTGGCGCAGCCACATGCGGTGGATTTGAGATAGATGACCAGCGGAGGGTAGAATGTTGGGGGACGCTCTGCAGGTCCTGTACGTTCAAGTTGGAATGCAGGAATGAGGGCGGGGCGGTGAGGGGGGTTGAGAACTACTGCAAATACCACCTTCAATGGTGGCTGTTCCAACGTACCATGGATGAACTGGAAGAGCTTCGATATTCCGGGACCTTGATAAGTAGTGAAAATAGAGTTACAACCATAGGTGGAGAAGGGTGGGAAGATCTATTAAAAAATGTGATCAACAGAAAGAAGATGAGGATAAAAATATTGGAAAGACCTGAATTGGGCAAGAAACTGGAGCGGGCCAGGGACCTGGAGATCGCCAGGAGGTTCGAGGAATCTGCCTTACAATATGAGGAATTGGAGATGGTGGAAGAGGCGGAGATGGCCAGAAAGAAGATGAACGGAGATGTTGCCGGGTCTGTCCATATCGATACAGACGATCTGTTCGAGCAGATAGAAAGGAAAGGATCGATCATCCCATACAAGTGCCCATATTGCCTGGGCAGGATCAGGATCGATGGGTCGGAGAGGATAGATGAGTGTCCTTACTGCGGAACGGGCCTTGATCAAAAGAGCCTCTCTTCGCTTGTGGAGACGTTATCAGAATTGGAGTGAACCCCATTTATTGGACCCTTGGTCAAGCTATTGAATTTGAAATTGAAATTGCCTTGAAAGAAAACGGTTTTATTGATGAAGGTGGATGTTAAAAATTAATACAATTTATAATGATTAAAGATCATTGACCATTGAAAGGAGGAATGAAATGGAAAGAAGGCCAAGTTGTCCAGAGTGCAGGTCAAAGAATGTTATTCCGATCGCATATGGATATCCAGGACCAGGAATGATGGAAGCATCGAATGAGGGTCAACTGAAGTTGGGTGGATGTTGCATATCTCCAGGGAACCCAAAATGGCATTGCAAGGATTGTGAACACGAATGGGGTGAGAGTTCAAGATAATAGCTGAAAATGTAAGAAAAACAAAGATTGTCCTTACCTTGGAGGTGGTGACCTCCAAGATGCCAAAATAACTCTTAAAAATGGAAGGATCTCTTTTATTCCAACTGAAGAGATGTACATGGAAAGAACAAAAAGAAGCCCCTTCCTGATAAACGCGGGGAAGGGCTTCAACCTGTTATAATAAATTGATAAAGTTCATAGTCTATATTGCCTTATCAAATTCTCTTTTCGATCCATGGAATGGATACGGACCTTCGGATCCGAATTTTCTTGACGATCAATCTATCCCACGTAAAATAATAATAAATGGTAATGTATTCAACAAATATGGGGGATCCTATGAGGTTATTGGCTCTGTTATCTTTTTTTATATTGTTTTCAACACCGCTTCTGATAAGTGAGGGACATTCATCCAAGGATGCTATCAGATCGGATGCATCATTATTTACAAATGCGGGAATCTTCGCATCAGATTCTAACCTGACCGGCGAGTGGCTCTTTGATGACGGCGCTGGGGGCCTGGCCAGCGATACGTCTGGCTTCAGCAACAACGGTACGCTGACATATATGAACGCCAATACTGATTGGGTCGAGGGGATCAATGGAACCGCGCTCGAATTCGATGGTACGAACGATCATGTCAGCGTTCCCTGGTCCTCAGCCTTTGATACCGATAGCGGGACGATCACAGCGTGGGTACAGACCACTACAACCGGCTCGCAGGTTGTCTTCAGCGAAGGAAAGAAAACAGCATCTGACCCATATTATATGCTTTCTGTAGAAAATGGACAGGCTGGTATCTACCGTGATAACAAGCAAGGCCACGCAAGCGGTACCATCCCCGTTAACGACGGTAAATGGCATTTCATCGCATGGACGCAAAACGGCACTCCCGGTGGGCTGAAGGTTTACATCGACGGTGTCGAGGATACACTGGTTTGGACAGCGGGAGCCGACGACGGCGGGTGGTTTGATGACTGCTCGGGCGATACATTTGCCATCGGCATCCTCGATCGTTCAACCGATTGGGGGCCGTTCAACGGCATCCTCGATGAGGCCCGGATCTGGAACTGTTCCTTGACCTCTCAGGAGATCGGTGATCTTTACAACACCACCTGGGCGGAGTATTTATCTCATCACATATTTATCAACAATACGAGCCTTCCTACCGCATTTGTGAACGAATCATATTCGACACAGCTGGACGCATATGGAGGCACCGGAACGCTGAACTGGACGATTGATCTTGGGTCTTTGCCTTCTGGTCTGCAGCTGTTTTCCAACGGGGCCATCAACGGTACAACAACTCAAGAAGGAACCTTCTCCATGGTGGTGAACGCAAGTGATGGTTACGGGACCTGGGCAACCCAGTCATTAATACTCAGCTCCATCAAAGGTTTCGGTGACGGTAACGGCAGTACGGGGAGTCCATACATCATCGAGACTATCCGGCAGTTGCAGAATATGAGCGTTATACTGGATGCCAACTACATATTGGGAAAAGATATCGATGCATCTGCGACAAGGATCTGGAATTCCGGCGCAGGTTTTGATCCTATTGGGGACAGCATATCAGCTTTCACAGGTTCATTGGATGGGAATGGTTTCGAGATATCCAACTTTTACATCAATAGGCCAAATGAGAAATACGTTGGGTTGTTCGGACATCTTGGCTCCGGGAGCGATGTCAGGGACCTTGGGATCACCGGGTCACTCACCCAGGTCGTTGGATATAATTATGTGGGAGGATTCGCCGGGCTGAATGATGGAGGGAGCATAACCAATTGCTACTACTCAGGCCAAACAATAGGTGTACATTATCTGGGTGGTTTTATCGGACTGAGTATCGATGGAAGTATCAATAATTGCTTCAGATCGGGCTTCACCCGCGGTGGTAACAATATCGGTGGATTTGTGGGACGGAGCCTGGGTGGGAGCTTCGATAACTGCTACTCAACGGGGGATGTCCAAGGTGGTGAAACTTGTGGGGGATTCACGGGATATAATACAGCGGATATAACTAACTCTTTCAGTACATGCAATGCTATAGGCCGCGATCAGACCGGTGGGTTTGCAGGGACCAGCGGAGGCACCTTGATCAATTGTTACAGCACAGGTTCGGTTAAGGGAACCTGGGATAATGTTGGAGGCTTCGCGGGATATAATTCAGGGACCATAATAAATTCCCATAGTACGGGGAAAGCCAACGGTGGATTAAGCACCGGTGGTTTCGCTGGATACAACAAGGGAACGATCCAGAACTGCTACGGTAGAGGCTCTGCAAGCGGCGGTTTCCATGTTGGCGGTTTCGTTGGATGGAATGATAAGGGATCCATCGAGAACTGCTACAGCACCGGACCTTCGATAGGTGAGTGGGATTTTATTGGCGGTTTTGCAGGAATTAATGAGGGAAGCATCATGAACTGCTACAGCACAGGCTCTGCCAGAGGAGATCATCAGGTTGGCGGTTTTGCAGGAATGATCTTTAAGGCCACTATCATGAACTGCTACAGCACAGGCTCTGTTAGAGGAGGAGACATGGATGTGGGTGGTTTTATTGGGCGGGATGGTGGTTACACCCTCACTGCAAGCTTTTGGGATACTGTTAAGTCTGGTATGACCACCAGTGCAGGAGGATTAGGCAGGACAACTGCACAAATGAAGCAGCAGGCAACCTTCACCAACTGGGACTTCACAACTACTTGGGACATCATCCAGGGGAGCACCTATCCGTATCTTACCACGCTGAGACCGGTGATCCACACTTCTTTTCCAAATTTAATGGAAGAGGCTTTCGAGGAATCACCTTACTTTCTATCTTTTGATGCCTTGGCACAACCGATCCCGAGTTTCAATACGATCGAGATATGGAACATGTCCACCGATGCATCTGAGTGGCTTTCCATGAATTTTTCAACAGGGGCGATCTCGGGATTCCCCTCCAATGAGGATGTTGGCATTTATTTTGTAAACGTGTCCGTGGAGGATACGATCGGATCGATACAGAACTTCAATTTCACGTTGACAGTGACCAACGTCAACGATCCGCCTGTGCTTACTACCAGTGATATCCCGACTGCTACGGAGGATGAGTTTTACAGTGTCGATTACAACGCATACGACATTGACCTGATAGGGGATATTTTAACCTGGGAGTTCTCCACTGAAGCTGAGTGGTTGTCCATCGATCCTGCAACAGGATGGCTTAACGGCACACCTGGGAACAATGATGTCGGTTCTGCTATTGTGAACGTTACGGTGTCGGATGGTAACGGGGGCTATGATTCGAGTCTTTTCACATTGAACGTGGAAAATGTCAACGATCTGCCGGTGATAACAACACTCCCTCAGGATGTATCACCAGAAGATGCAGAATATTCAATATCTTTCACAGCAGATGATGAGGATCCTGTTGAAACGGTGTACACCTGGACACTTGATACAAACGCAGGTTGGCTGGACATGACCGGAAACCATCTTTTTGGCACTCCGGATAATGATGATGTTGGCACTTATTGGGTCAATGTATCGGTGTCCGATGGATACGGTGGTTCGGATTCGATCAATTACACGCTTAGCATCACGAACATCAATGATGCTCCGTTCTTTACCGGAGATCCAGTAACCACGGCTGTGGAGGATGAGTTGTACACCTTGATCCTGGAATATGGTGATATGGATGCGGGAGACGATCTTGCACTTATCCTGATCTCGAACCCGGATTGGTTAAACCTTGATGGTTCGAAGCTCGAAGGTGTACCTGAGAATGAAGATGTTGGCAGTTCTTGGGTAAAGGTCATTGTAACGGATTCTGCCGGAGCCAATGACACGCTTGGTTTCCTGCTTACGGTTTCCAACTCGAACGATGCGCCTGAGTGGTCGATCGTTCCATCCGATGAGGTTCTCACCGAGGGAGATATATTGTTCCTGGACTGTATGGCAACCGATGAAGATGATGATGATCTCATGTATTCAATTGAAAGCACACCCATGACAGAGATCTCGATCGATCCTTCCACAGGGCGGATCACCTCATCAGCCATGGCCGTTGGCCTTTACGACATCATTATCACAGTCACAGATGAGGTCGTCTCCATTGATCATAGTTTTACGGTCACCGTTGAAGCTCTCCCGGATGAACCTGATGACAACATCACAGTTACCGATGAGACCACCGATACCGACGGTGATGGTATGCCTGATTGGTGGGAAAGCTTCTATGGATTGGATCCCAACAATTCGATAGATGCATCCGGCGACCTCGATAACGATAATATCACCAATCTGGATGAGTTCCTTGGGAGGACAAGTCCGTTGAAGGAGGATTCATTGCCGGTCTCTGATGACGATGAAGATGCAGCGGATGAAAAAGGGGATTGGGACATGAACAATCTCGCTTTTGTTTTGATCATATTGCTCATCATTTCGTTTATCCTTCTTCTTGTTAATTGGAGGAAGAAGGAGGATCCTGCCAGATTGATGACATTGGTATCTCTTTTTATTCTGCTCTCAACACCGCTTATGATAAGTGAGGGATATTCATCCGAGGAGGCGATCAGCCTGAATGTTCCATCATTTGGGTATGCTGGATCCCCGATCTCAGGTGGGAACGGAACCGCTGGCAACCCGTATCTGATATCCAATATCACTCAGCTTCAGAACATGAGCGCCAATCTGAGCGCGCATTATATGCTTGTCGAAGATATCGATGCTTCATTGACAAGTGGTTGGAACTACGGAGATGGTTTCGATCCCATCGGGTATAATGGTGCCAGGTTCACAGGTTCCCTTGATGGGAATGGTCATGAGATATCCGATCTCCACGTAGATAGACCTGGGGAAGATCACGTAGGCCTGTTCGGATATCTCTCCTCTGGCAGCGTTGTCAAGGATCTTGGATTGACAGGGTCAGCCTCTAAATTCCTGGGAAGGGATTTCGTTGGTGGAGTAATGGGGAGGAACGATGGTGGAAGTATAGAGAACTGCTACTCAACCGTGGATTCTACAGGAACCGATGACGCCGTGGGAAGCTTCGGTGGATATAATGCTGGATCCATAACGAACTGCTTCAGTACCGGCTCTGCCGAGGGGATCGACAATCAGATCGGAGGATTCGTGGGATATAATACCGGAACCATAGCTAACTGTTACAGCACCGGCTCTGCCACAGGAGCAGACGACATAGGTGGTTTCGCCGGATACAACACAGGAAACATCGAGAATTGTTACAGCACCGGTTATAGTATCGGAGCATTCCAAGTTGGAGGTTTCATCGGACGGATAGCCAGTGGAAGCATTACAAATTGCTACAGCACAGGTTCGGCCACAGGGACCTGGAACGACATAGGTGGTTTTGCGGGAGAATGCCGTGGAACCATCACTCAATGTCATAGTAGAGGTTCAGCTCGTGGGAACCTATATGTTGGTGGTTTCATTGGAAATATTTTCGAAGGAACCATCAAGCACTGTTACAGCAGCGGCCATGCTGATGTGAACCTGGATTTCTATGGGGCGATAAATTCCAATATCGGTGGTTTTGCCGGTTATAGTTATCAATCCACCATTGAGTACTGCTATAGCACTGGCTCCGCTGGATGGGGCTTGGGTACCGATGATTATGTTGGTGGTTTCATCGGGTATCTTTATCAGGGAGAGATCAGAAATAGTTACAGTACTGGAAATGCCAAGTCCAGAGGTGGGACCTATGATGAACTTGGAGGCTTCGTAGGTTATAACTATTGGGGAACCATGAGACATTGTTACAGCACTGGCATTGTCGACGGAATACTAGGTGCCGGTGGTTTCGTTGGAACCAGCTATGGGAGCCTTTACAATTGCTACTGGGACACGACCAGGTCCGGGATGACATCCAGCGGTGGAGGAATTGGAAGGACCACCGCACAGATGAAACAGCAGGCGACCTTCGGGAACTGGAACTTCGACACCCCATGGGGCATCGTCGAGGATAGTACCTATCCCTATCTGAACAATATTGAACCGGTGATATCCACCGCATATATTGCTTCGATCGATCATGTAATGGAGGACTCTCTATACCTCATACCCTTTGATTCGATCGCCCAGTCGCACCCTGGTTTCAACCAGATCGAGAGATGGAACCTGACTACAAATGGTACTGGATGGTTGTCAATAAATTCCACCACAGGGATGCTTTCAGGAACGCCTTCAAATGAAGATACCGGGATAATGTTCGTTAACGTGTCGGTGAACGATACGGTCGGATCGATCAAGCTCTTTAATTATACTTTGACGGTCGCCAATGTCAACGATGATCCGATGATAACGACCGATGATGTACTGACCGCTCCGGAAGATCAGTATTACAGTGTTGATTACAATGCAAATGACATCGATCCAACACTCGATGAGATGACATGGGATCTCTCTTCCGATGCTGATTGGCTGTCCATCGATCCTGTGACCGGTTGGTTGAATGGGACCCCTGAGAACAACGATGTGGGCATTTATGATATGATCTTGACAGTTTCGGATGGAAATGGTGGTGAGGACACAATATCTTTCATTTTGAATATCACCAATGTAAATGATCCACCTGTGATCACAACACTCCCTCAGACAGGATCACTTGAGGATGCGGAGTATTCGGTCATGTTCACGGCTGAAGATGAGGATCCTGTTGAAACGGTGTACGCCTGGACACTTGATACAAACGCAGGTTGGCTGTCCATCGATCCTGCGACCGGGTTACTTTCGGGCAGGCCGACCAATGATGATGTTGGAACCTTTCTGGTCAATGTATCAGTGTCCGATGGTTATGGCGGTTCGGATTCGATCAACTTCTCACTGAGAATCCTAGACATCAATGATGCACCCTTCTTTACCTGCGACCCTATCACCACGGCAGTGGAAGATGAACAATACAATATGACCCTTGAAGTCCAAGATGTGGATGCCGTTTATGATCTTACCCCGTCTCTCATTTCAAGTCCTGATTGGCTTGTGCTTAATGGCTGGAAGCTTGAGGGTATGCCCACTAACAACAATGTAGGTAGCTCATGGGTGGAGATCATGGTTACTGATTCTGCCGGAGCCAATGACACGCTTGGTTTCCTGCTTACGGTTTTCAACTCAAATGATGCACCTGTCTGGTCGGTCGTTCCGTCGGACCAGATCATCACCGAAGGAGATGATTTGTTCGTGAAATGCATGGCAACGGATGAGGATGATGACACCATCGTGTATTTGATCGGCAGCACGCCTGCAAGCAATATTTTGATCGATGCCTCGACAGGATCGATCAGATCAGTATCGCCAGTAGCAGGCGTATTCACCATCAAGCTCACAGCCACAGATGGTGTGGTTCCCATAGAATACAGTTTCACCATCACCGTGAACGCACTCCCGGATGAACCTGATGACAGCGTCACGGTCTCGGATGAGAACACCGATACCGACGGTGACAGTATGCCTGATTGGTGGGAATCTTTCTACGGATTGGACCCGAACAACTCGGTAGATGCATCCGGCGACCTCGATAACGACAATATCACCAATCTGGATGAGTTCCTTGTGAGGACAAGTCCGTTGAAGGACGATTCAATGCCGATCTCTGATGACGATAATGATGAAGATGTAGTTGATGAAAAAGGAGATTGGAATGTGAACAAACTCGTCTTCCTCCTTATTGTATTGCTCATTGCCTCGCTGATCTTACTTGTTGTGGTGGAAAGAAAGAAGGCGGCAATGTCTGAAGAGAGTATCGAGGAATGATACGTTGTAAAAAACCATTGGATATGTCAAAGTTAGGCCTCTCCCAACGTTGACAGGCTGGGATCCTATTTGATCCATCCTAACTTTGACACGATGAGCATAGGTGAGTGTCAAAGTTAGGCCTCTCCCAACATTGACCGGCTCATATC
>JAGLEG010000079.1 GCA_023145185.1 Thermoplasmata archaeon | reverse complement strand
TCTCCCAACATTGACCGGCTCAGATTAGATCTGTCAATGTTGGGATGCTAGAACATCCCCGGCAGGAAGAGAACTGCGAAGGTCATATAGCCCAATAGGAGGAGCACGCCCTCCTTCTTGGACATCTTCTTCCTGGTCAGAACGATCGCGAGCAGTGTGAGAATAAGCATTGCCGGTATTACGGATCCCGCAAGGTAATTGCTCACCGTAAGAGGCCTGATAAGTCCTACGAAACCGGGTATGAGCAGTATATTGAAGAGGTTTGACCCAAGGACGTTGCCTATGGCCATTCCCTCATGCCCCTTTACGGCAGCAACGACCGCCGTGAGGAGCTCCGGAAGCGATGTCCCCGCTGCTATCAGGGTCAGGGCGATGAGCGATTCCTCCACCCCCAGGGACCCGGATAATCCAACAGCAGAAGTGACCAATATGGGGGCGCCGAAGGCAAGCAACGCAGTTCCAAACAATATCATGATCGTAAGGGAAATATAGGGCTTCTTCTTCACGTCGATCTCGCCCGATATCTCCGTTGTTCGGAAGAGGTGAAAGACGTAGATAACGAAGAGGGAGAACAGGACCAGGGCCTCTATCCTGCTGATGCCGTGGATGGCGAACACCGCAAAGAGCATCGTCGCGATCATCACCATCCAGCCATCTCTCAGGACCAGTTTATTGGGGAGAAATGGGATTATCATGACCCCTACTGCCAGCACGATACCCAGGTTGAAGGCGTTGGAACCCACCACGTTGCCCACGGCGATCCCGTGATTTCCCGAAATGGTCGCAGTGATCGCCGTTACGAACTCGGGAAGGGATGTCGCAGTTGCAATGAGGGTGACGCCGATAACGTGTCCGTTTATCCCTTTCCTGCTTGCGATGCCTGCGGCTCCATCCACCAGCAGGTTCGCACCCCAGACGAGCATACCCAGCCCCAATAAGGTCCCAAGGAACTCAAATAACACCTATTCGGTGTAAAAAAATAGGCCTTATAAGTATTCTCTCCTTCCTGATACATCTGGCCGGAGTTCAAATCGGGTCTTTTTGAGATAACTATAAATAATCCTTTATCAGGCCCGTTTCCGGACCCTTGACCAGGGCCACCACCTCCGAGGCGACCTCGGTTGGAGGGACCAATCGTGAGAGCCCATACCCCTCCATCATCGACCCCCTCCAACTATCATCCTTTTCAGGTCGATCCATGATGCCGGGCGAGATCATGTTGATCGTGACGCCCGTGCCCTCCAGTTCGCTCGCCAGGGACGTCGTGAGAACTGCAAGAGCGGTCTTTGCGGCCGCGTGAACGGCAACCTCCCTGTAGGCCTTGACCTCAAGGGACCCTGCCATACCCATGTTGACGATCCGTCCGAACCCTTTCTCCTTCATCCCCTTTACGGCCCTCATGATGGGGAGGATCGTAGGATAGATTACCCCATCCATGCCCTCGCTGAAGCCATCCGGGCCCAGAGATAGTATCGGGCCGGTCACAAAGGAGGCAGCGTTGTTCACCAGTACGGAGACCGGGCCGATCTCACATTCGATCATATCGAACAGCCTCTCCACATCCTCCGGCACCTCCAGATCGGCCTGATAGATCGGGACCTCCAGCTCTATGGATACATCCCTCGCAGCCTGGACGTCGCTCCGGTACGAAATGGCGACCAAATAGCCCCCCTTCTTCAGGAGCCTTGCGATCTCCAGCCCGAGCCCTTTGGACCCACCGGTCACAAGCGCCACGCTTTCCAAGAGGTCTCCTCCAGCCATGGTGTTGAAAAGCAGTGGGTGATATTATTGATTTCCCCTGTCATGGTCCGTCGAATTACATAGGTGCGGGCGCCTGGATCTTAGCCTCGGAGATTATAATCGCAAATAAACGGCGAGGCGAAGGTGTGGAAAAAACCGTAAATAAACAACAAAAAACAGTTTTTTTCTTCAAGCATAATTCGTAAATACACAAGTGGGCGCCGGGAGGAGCCAGCCGCGGTTATAATCAGTTATCAACATCGGCTGGCGACTATGAAAAAAACCGTAACTAAACATATGTAATTTGTTTTTTTCAACAGGCGGCCGCACTTTTTTTCCCAATC
>JAGLEG010000078.1 GCA_023145185.1 Thermoplasmata archaeon | reverse complement strand
CCGTTGAAGACAGAGAAGAGACGTCATGGGCTGATTCTGGAGAGAACTTTGAAGGAAACAGCTGGGCCATGTACTTTACTGTGACCCTACCCCCCTCTTAGAGCCGACCCGGGCGCCTTCGGGTGCCCTTTATGGTATGCAGACCAACTCTGGTGCCTGAAGGAGGCGGCTTTAAAACCCGGCGGCTCTGCAGGAAGTTCTCTATAAAGAACACCTGCAGAGCCACCCCCCCTTTTTTTTAAGTATTATTTTTATGACCTGATTATTATTCAGTGCTTACAAGGTCTAATGATCGATTCTCCGTTCGTGCGTAAGATGGGCGATCGTTGGGATGGCAATTAATATCCTTTACAAGAATAGTGTGTCCCTGAAGATGATATTGGAGAAAATATCGAAAAATATTTGAATTACCCTGTATCCATAATGGTAGGATTTTGATAAAGATCAAGGATGGTAATATATAAATAATACGATTATATTAAACAACGATAGTGGTATCAGAGGTCCATTAATGGAAAATAAATGCCGTAAATGCGGTGCAAACACTGATAAATTAAGTATCATATTCAGGAGTTATGATTCATTATCTTGTTCTACGTGTCGGAGTCATGGTTGTAGTAAATGTTTTATAAAAAATATTGATAGCGATGAACTCCTTTTTTACGACCTTAAGGGGAATCATTATCACTTTTGTTCTATCAAATGCGCTGCAAAATTTGCTTTTATTCATAAAACAATCAGGGATAATGTAGACCTTCGTGTAAAAAAAGATATCAAGGGTATTGAGAAGATCCATAACAATAATATCCGGAAAGTTCGAAATACGTATAAAATATTTCCCTATGATATAAAGAAAATACTTAATAATTTTATATTTAAGTATCCGGATATTGTTGAAAAGATAGTTGTAAAAGATAATCGGTTATTACTGGATATGAATATCAAGGTATACGAGAACGAGAAACTCAAGGATCTGCTTGAGATATTGAATTATTCCGGTTTTTCTTTCTCAGTTGCTGAACTTGCCACTATAATAAAACTTACGTATCATGATCAAATTATCGATGAATATTCCAGATATTTACCTGATGAATGTAAGGATCTAGACGGAGCACTCAGGATATTAATAGATAAAAAATTAATAGCTCAAACTGAAATGAGCTCCTATCACTCCAAATTAAGATTGTTGATATTAAGAGATCTTATGTTAAAAAAATATGGTTTCAAAATAACCGAGGCTTCCCTGCTGAAATTGATAAAGAAAATGAACATATTGACCAAGAAGGAAAAACTACTTAATTTTAAAAGAGAAGAGGAGATAATTCCAGAAGCTGAAGAGATCCTCGACCTCAATGTGATCGAAACTCTGGAAGAGTTTGAGACCTTTGAAGAAGACATGGGGGGCGACTACAACTCGGCCTTGGTTTCAATAAAGAACGAAATTTCCGAGAAAACCCCCACTTATTTAAAAGACGTGATCCAGATAGGCCCCATAGATAATCATACCCAATATGGCCCGAAAGAGATCAGGCAGATAGATCCTAAACGGGTAAAAAAGAAAGTAAAAATATTGAATTCAAGATCATCCAGGGTAGGGGATGTGAACTTAAAAGTGATCAAAATAGAGAAAAAGGTAAAGAGAAAGATACTCAGGCCCACATTTATTGAGAAACAGAAAAAGGTGATACACTCTCGGAAACATATATTGGATCTGCTTGAGAATCGGAAGAACGAGAACAATGAGGGTGTACATGTTAACGTGGATGAGATCATGTTAAAACAGAACAACTCCGTTCGATTAAAAAAGGGAGAATCTACTAAAAAAGTAGATGTTGTCCCGAATGAAGAGTAGAATTAGAGGTCATTACATAGGTTAAGTTCGTGAAAATATGTAGAATAAATACGATATAAATAAAAAGGTGAGTAAATGACGACGATAATGGTAACAGGAGCTGCAGGTTTTATTGGATTTCATCTATCCAAGAGATTATTAAATGAAGGCCATGAAGTAATTGGCTATGATAACCTGAATGAATACTATGATGTTTCATTAAAGAGAGCAAGGTTGAAAATTTTAAAGGAGTTCTCTGATTTTAAATTATATAAATATGATCTGGAAAGTAAGGACGATCTCGATCTGGTGCTCAGGGAAAATAATATCGATAAGATATGCAACCTCGCAGCTCAGGCCGGTGTCAGATATTCCCTTGAAAACCCGGACTCATATATACAATCGAATATAGTTGGATTCATGAATATCCTTGAGGCATGCAGGCGACATGATATTGGACACTTGGTCTATGCATCATCTTCATCAGTATATGGGGGAAATACAAAGATACCTTTCTCTGTCAAGGATATTGTGGATATGCCTATATCCCTCTATGCATCCACAAAAAAATCCAATGAGTTGATGGCCCATGTATACTCCCATTTATTTGGTATAAATATGACCGGATTAAGGTTTTTCACCGTCTATGGGCCCTATGGGAGGCCAGATATGGCACTATTCAAATTTACAAAGTCCATCATGAACGATCATCCCATCGATGTTTATAATAATGGTGATATGAAAAGGGATTTTACATATATAGACGATATTGTTGATGGTGTTGTTAGTTCTCTGTTCGTAGATGGACTCGATCAGTATGAGGTGTTCAACCTTGGGAAC
>JAGLEG010000077.1 GCA_023145185.1 Thermoplasmata archaeon | reverse complement strand
CGACCAGGAACAACTCCTGCCCCTCGTCTCCCTGTGCGGTCACAGTCCAGCCATCCTCGGAGGCCTTCACCTTGACGTTCGTGACCTCCCAATCGTCAATGGAGTCCCCGTGGACCGCCACGACGATCTCACCGGTCACAGTGTATTCACCATCGGATATCGTAACGGTCAATGTCTCACCGGACCCGGAGTAAGTATCCGGATAATCCAGAATTATGGACAGGTTGACCACCGTTGCATACTCTGAGTCCGATATGGTCAGTGTCAGGGTCTCCACCCCGTCAACATCGGACACGTACTCCGAGATCTCCACGGTTTGTGGCACACCGATATCCACGTTGACCGTCAGGGGATCGGTCATGTCCAGGATTGGCTCGTCATTCACCGGAATGATGTCGAACTTGACATAGAGCGTACCATTGACCAGACCATCGTGTATGAGGAACATGACGATGTCCTCACCGTTCACATCAGGTTCAGGAACGTAGGTGAAATTGTATGGGACCGTACCTGTCACACTCTCATTGGTCTCGTTGATATATGTGTATGTCTCCACGTTCAACGTTCCAAGATCGGCGCCAATTGGTTCTGGCAGATAGAGCATATCATCGCCATCAACATCGGTCCCAACAATGGAGAAGCTGATAGAAGAGTCCTCCAGCAGCTCGACGGAGATCACAGTGACATTCACGCCATCCACATCTTCCACCACAGACCCCACTTCCGTTCCATTGGGCCAGACAATGATGCCTGTGGGAGCGTCGTTCACCGGCGTGACGTTCACGATAAGGACCGGATTGGTCCAGTTCACTCCATCGCTCAGCTCCAGCTCAACCTCGATGACACCAAAGAAGTCTGCATCGGGAATCACCGTGAGGTTTATCCTCTCCACGTCCCAGGCGAGGGCGGCGTTCTGCGCGGCGGAGCTGTTCCAGAAGAACGTGTCCCCCTCCGCATCCTCGCCATATCCTGAGAGGTTGATCCAGACAGAGGTGTCCTCCTCAGTAGTAAGCTCGGGAAGGTCCATTATCAGCCCTGGAGCGTCATT
>JAGLEG010000076.1 GCA_023145185.1 Thermoplasmata archaeon | reverse complement strand
TGGCCTCGGCACCCTCCCGTGTCGCGTTGGCGGGGTCGCTTATTATCTCGACCCTGATCCTCACCTGGGCGCCCTTGACGAACAGGGAGGTGTGGTCGCCCGGATATATCAGCGTAGGGCTGTAGGACGACTGCCCCGTGGATAGGAAGTACACCACCGTATTCTGGTCTGAAAGGATCGAGTCCAGCACGATATCCTCGAATATGTACTCATCTCCGATATCAAGGGTGGTGTAATCATAGGCGGTCCCGTTGTAGAGTGTGTCGAGATCAGAGAAGGTGTTCTGGGTCTCCGGAAGCTCCACACCTGCTGCGGCCTGTGCAAACAGCAGAACAAGTAGGATGCCCGTAAGACCTAATGCGGACCTGAAACCCCTGAGGTACATGTAAGGGGATTGGTCTTTTGAAATATATAGGTTCTACCTCTCCTGTTCGGGGTCAAGGGCCGGTATACGGCTCCTCCTCCACAGGATCCCTCCCCCTCCCTCTTCCAGGTGGGAGAGATAGGATGCGATGGTGTGGGGTGTTCCCATTGCGATAATATCGACCCCCCGGACCAGGTGGTCCCGGACCATCTCCCAGTTGGGGAGCTCAATATATCCCTTGATGCCGGAGCGTTCGACCAGGGCGACGGCCTCCAGATCACAGGCGGCGAAGCGGGGCTCAACTCCTCCTTTCTGTTGAACGAACGATTGGAACTCCTCTATCATGGAACCTCCCCTGACCCTCATGGTCCCTCCACCAGACCTGGCGGGGAGCATCTCCATCAGGAGCAGATGTCCCTTCTCCATCTCCATGACCCCGCGCAGATCGGATACCGTCACCATATCCCATTTCCGACAGGCGTTCTGGGCCGTGCCCACTGATGGTCCGTCATCGCCCATGACCGCGAGCAGGAGCCCATCCCTCATGACCAGGCTCACCGTATCGCCCTTCGAGATCGGCCCGGCCGCTATGGCATCGGTGGATGCAACGATCGCCAACCGGGATACTGACCTATCGACGAAACCCTTCAACGAGAGAAGGTTTCGATGAAGGAGGTCGACCCCTTTGACGGTCGCCGTTGGCAGGGTGCCCTTCATCACAACCGTACCCTCCTCCTCCATCTTCCTCAGATAGTCCCAAACGGCCTGCGGGGTGATGCCGACCCCCTCGGCGATCTGCCGCATCGATCCCTTCCGGTTGACGACGATCTCCAGAAGGATCAACATCCTGGTCGATACGCTCTTTTTTCTCAAGATCTCCATACGTTCTCCCTCCGGGCTGGATAACCTTAAATATCCCCCACACCTACTGTCCTAAAATACACTTTAAATATTTCAAGTTTACTTTAATAACATTAAAACCTGGATAACGGTGAGGAAGATGAATGGAAGATGGATGGCAATGGTCCTGCTGGTTCCGATCCTGATCGGGGCGATAACGGGATGCGTGGATATTGGGACGGATGGAGACCTGGAGTTCATCGATGACATGGGGGGCACGATATACCTCAATGGAACGCCGATTAGGGTGATCACCCTCTCCCCCGCCCTTACCGAGCTCGTATTCGCGATCGGTGGTGGGGACCTCGTGGTGGCCTGCGATGAGACCTCGGACCATCCAACCGAGGTTTCGGGACTTCAAAGGGTCTTCTCCTGGAATGGAATGGACCTGGAGGCGATCATAGCGGCCGAACCCGACATCATATTCATGGACTGGACGCTCGATGTCACCGGGGACGACCACAAGGCCCTTACGGACATCGGGCTGAACGTGTACCGGGTCTATCCGACCAGCATGGAGGATATCATCCACAACATCGCCGAGATAGGCGATATCCTGGACCTGGGAGACGGTGCTCTCGCCCTTACTGATGACATCAAGGATAGGATGAAGGTCGTGGAGGAAGCGGCAGCGGCCATCGAAGACAGGCCGGGGGTCCTCCATGTGAGCTACTATGACGGGTCCACCGACCCCTGGGTGCTCACCGACTCCACCTTCTCGGGTGGAATGATAGACAAGGCGGGAGGGAGCTGTGTGATGTCCGACGGCTCGGGGAAGGGGATCACAGTATCCATCGAGGCGATCATCGTCGCCGACCCGGACATCATATTCACATCGCAGAGCACCTCCTGGCCCACGTCATCCCGAAGCCTCATTCTCTCCGACGAGAGGCTCCAGGACATCAAGGCAGTTAAGAACGGTGCGGTCTACGACGTCGAGGGGGACCAGGTGGACAGGACCGGCCCCAGGATGATCGATGGATTGGAGCTGTTCCACGAATACATCACGGCATATGCCGAGGGAGCATGAGACGGAGGCACTGGGGCCTTGTCATCATCGCCCTGGTCCTCGCCCTGGTCCTGGCCGCCCTGCTTGGCACCTCGATAGGAACGGAGAGGATACCGTTCCTGGACATCGCGAGGATCATCGCTGGAATGGTTCCGGGAATGGAACATCTGTCAGGGGGCCTCCCCGAAAAATGGATCACCATCGTGGTCAGGGTGAGGCTGCCCATCGTGTTGATGGCCCTGTTCGTGGGCGTTGGGCTGGCCGGCTCCGGGGCGTCCATGCAGGGGCTGTTCAGGAATCCGCTGGTGGACCCCTTCATTATCGGCATCTCGGCGGGCGGGGCGTTCGGGACCGTGCTGGGACAGGTCATCTTCAACCGGATGGGGTGGGGAGACTCACTGTATCCCAGGATGTTGCTGAGCTTTGTTTTCGGGTTCGGATCGGTGTTCCTGGCATACTCCATCGCAAGGAGGGGAAACCGTCTGCCTATAGCCAACCTCCTCCTGGGGGGGATCGCCCTGTCCGCATTCCTCACCTCGGCCACGTACTTCCTCATCTATTTCTTCGTGGAGAACCCCACCGAGGTGATCTTCTCCCTGATGGGGACCTGCGGGAATTCCACGTGGGCGGAGCTTTTCTGGGTGGCACCGGTGGTGGTCGTCGGTGCGATCGTGCTTTCCTTTTACGGAAGGGACCTGAACGCGTTCAGCGCCGGGGAGGAAGGGGCCAAACACCTGGGCGTTGACGTGGAGAAGAGCAAGCTTATCATCCTCGCGATCGCCTCCCTGATGACCGCGATCACGGTCC
>JAGLEG010000075.1 GCA_023145185.1 Thermoplasmata archaeon | reverse complement strand
GATTGCCCACGAACACCGTTCTCTTCCCCTTGCCCAGATTCTCCATCACCGCGTCCACGAAGGGGTCCGCACTGCCAATGGGTATGCCCGACGGCGTTACGATGTTGAGGATCACGCCCTTGCCCGTCCTTGGGTCCCTCTTGTTAAGGCCGCAGGTGACGAACTCCCTGGCGGCCTCCAGCTCCGTGCCGAAGGTCCCACCTCCAAGGAAGATCGACCCCTCGTTACCCTGCTTGAACACCGTCCTGAGGTCCGATATGGTCAGCCCCTTCCTGGCGGGTCCGTAGATGACCTCCACGAACGTCCTTACGATCGCGGATGTCAGGCCGTTGAGCTTGGAAAGCGTTGTGGAGAAGGGTTCCTTCCCGTTCATCTCGAGAAAGCGTTCCTGGTCTATGGTAAGGACGTTAAAGCCCCTCCTCACCATGCCGTTCCTGGTGTGATTGGCCACGGTCCTTGGAAGTGATTCAAGGGTCCCTGAAGGAATATGTATCAGGTTCAGAACGAACGCTCCCTGGGATTCCGCCGTCGATGCGATGACGGGCATTGCACCGGAACCGGTCCCTTTTCCAAGCGTCCCCACTATTATTATCAGATTATAACCTTTAAAATACGGCTCGAAGTCCCTCTTTGCATCATCCGCCGCCCTCTCTCCCAGATCCGAGTATCCCATTGCCCCCTTTCCACCAAGCAGCCGTTTCCCTATCAGGAATTTGACGCTTGCCCTCGTGGAGAGGACCGATGGTTCATCGGTGCCCACGTACATCGTATCGATGACATTGGACCCGGTATCATGGACCTGGTCGATTATGTGACCGGCGCCCTTGCCCACACCTACGACAAGGGCCCTGTCAGATCTGAACGGGCCAGCAGGAAGTGCCATTCGAGGATCCCCCGGATCACCTTCGATAGACCATGTGCTCTATGCCCGAGTACCGGTCCTCTATCACGTAAAGGGCCTGAGTGTACATCGCCATCGCCCTGATGTACTCGGGTGTGTTCTCGGTGTTCCGGCAGTAGGTGTTCAGCTGCTCAAGGTACAACATGTCGTTATTCAGTTTCCCATCTGTGTTTTCAATCAAATCCATACTGTTTTCCCCCTTTGTTTCCCGGAAAGTCCCAAAGACCGACGCCTGCTTCCATGAACGGTCCCCACTTCGCTGGACTGGCATCCCAACCATCCATCAATGTGATCATCACCTCTCCACGGTGGAGCGGAGCTCCACCTCGCCCTTGGTCGCCTGGAGATGGACCTTCATCCTCTCCTGGTCCCGCCTTCTGCGCTCCAGGAGGTCGTCCTCCAATACCCGGACCCCCCTGTCTATCGACCTCGTGAGGATGTCCTCCACGGAGGTCCCCTGCCCGTACATTCGGAACAGGTCCGATGCGCGGTTGAGGGTGTTGGCGGATATGCTGAGGGTCATCTTGTTCTCCCCCTGCACCGCCTCGGAGGTGCCCAAAAGCTCAAGGGCTTTTTGTATTACATCTGTCTTAGTGAGGTCGAGATCATCCTTGAAACGATCCATGATGTCCACGTGCTTTCGGGACACCCGAGCGGAGATCGTCACAACCTTTTCAGACATTGCCATTCCCATCCTTTCGATCTCCGGGCAGGAGCCCTGAAAAAGGACCATATCCCGCCGGAAATCTGTAATACTTTTGTATTACCCTCCCATTAGTTTGTTTTTATTTAAAGGTTGGGTTAAAAAAACTGCAAGTTGAATATCCTACTGCCATTAGATTCGATAATACCAGTATCAGAACGAATATACCTGCGTGAAGGGGGTGGGAAACTTCAATAGGTAATTTCCAGAGGGCCCTACGCCCTTCTTCTCTCCATCTTCAGGGTCAGTACGGCCCCCAGAAGGAAGGCCGTGGCGAAGAGTGTAAGCGCCAGGAGCTGGGGCCAGATCTCGGCCACTCCCCATCCCCTCACCATCACGGAGCGGAGCCCTTTGATGGCATACGTTACCGGGATCCCGTATGACAGCGGGCGCAGGTAGGCCGGGATCGACTCAAGGGGCCAGAAGATACCCGCAAGCAGGAAGGTGGGCATCACTATCAGAGGATAGAACTGGATCGCCTGCGACTCCCTCCTTGCGAGGCTTGACAGGAGTATGCCAAGTGAGACGCTGACCATGCCCAGCATGGAACCTATGAGGAACGTCAACAGGAGATTGCCAACTACCATTACATCAAAGACCAACACGGCTATCGCTATCAGAAGGGCGACCTGTGCCATGCCCAGAATGCTGAACGCCAGGGCGTAGCCCAATATGATCTCACCCTCCGTGATGGGGGTGGCCATCAGGCGATAGAGCGTCCCCTGGGTCCTCTCACCCACGAACGTTATCAGCGACAACGTCGTGGTCAGAAGGAATATGGTGAAGCCCATGATCCCGGGTATGAACATATCTATGAACGTGGCCCCATCGCCGTACACCGGATCGCTGACGTCTACGTCGATGGGCACGTCGAACCCGCCCTGCTCCATCGTTTCGGCTATCGCCTGCATGACCAAACGGTTCACCTCCGACACCACGCTCACCTCCGCCTGATCGGACCTTATCGAGACGGTGCTGTGTTCGTTGATGCCCATGATGGCCGTTACGTTCTCGGAAGCCATGGCGCTCTTGTATGCCATAATGTTCATGGTGAAATTCTCGGGGAAGATTATCAGCGAGTAGTATGTGCCGTCCTCAACGCCCTTGAGACCATCCTCTATTGACGACGAATAGCTGATATCCAGTACATCCCGGTCCATGTTGGAGATGACCGACTGGGAGATCTTCACACTCTGATTGAAAACCGGTGCCTGATGCCCCTGATCGAGGTTGACGATCACCACCTTCACATCCTCCATATCTCCCGAGAAAGCTATCCCGAATACCATCATGGAGAGGATCGGCGCCAGGAGCATCAGCGCGAGGCTCCTCTTATCGTGCCTGAAGTTCCAGAAGATCTTCTTTGTCACCATGAGGAACCTGAGCCCTTTCATGTCAACACCTCCGGAGATCCTGCCGACGCGAGCTTCAGGAACGCATCTTCAAGGTTGTCCGTGCCGGTATCCTTCATGATCCTCCCGGGCGACCCCTTTGATATGAGCTTTCCCGACCTCATGAGGCCGATGTTATCGCATTTTCGTGCCTCGTCCAGGTAGTGGGTGGTCATGATGATGGTCACCCCCTTCCTCTTGAGGTCGTGGAACGTCTTCCAGAAGGATACGCGAAGCGGTGGGTCCACCCCCACGGTGGGCTCGTCCAGAAAGATGATCTCTGGGGAATGAAGGAGCGCAACAGCAAGGGAGATCCTGTGCCTCTGCCCTCCAGATAGTTCGGAGAGAAGAGAATCCCTCCTTCCCTTCAGGTCCACGATCCGGAGGACCTCCTCTTCCCTGCCGAGAAATGCTCTCTTCTTCATGCCGAAGATCCCCCCGAAGAGCTTGAGGTTCTCGTGGACGGTGAGCTCCTCGTACAGGGCCGTCTCCTGGGGCATGTAGCCGATCTTTTCAAACTCGATCCCTTTTGATATCGGCCTTCCCAACACCAGGGCGTCCCCGCTATCGGGCTTGATCAGGCCCAGTAGAAGCTTGATGGTCGTTGTCTTTCCGGAACCGTTTGGGCCGAGCAGGCCGAATACCTGGCCCGATCCCACCGTAAGGTCCAGGCCGTCCACCGCTTTGATCTTCCCGTAACTCTTGCACAAGCCCCTTATCTCAACTCCGTTCATCTCATGGCCTCCTTTGATAGAACTCCGTCAGTAAAAATACCCAGAAACACCCCAAAGAGGTAACTGTACGACTTAAACCTGACCATTGAAATATCTACCTCAACATCTCCTCAATACATGATCCCTGTAGGACCTCAGAAAAGGGGTGAGCTCCCTGTGAGGCGGGACCATCTTCATCCTTCTCCGTTCCAGCTCATCGTCGGTGAGCTCCACGTTCAATCCCCTGTTCCCGATATCTATCTCGATGATATCCCCGTCCTGGATAAGGCCGATCACACCGCCTGCATACGCCTCCGGGTTAACGTGGCCAACACAGGGGCCCCTTGTGGCTCCGGAGAAACGGCCGTCGGTCACAAGGGCGACCTTCGTGAATCCTGCCCCGATGATGGCCGCCGTGGGAGAGAGCATCTCGGGCATCCCGGGAGCGCCTGCTGGCCCCATGAAGTTGATCACCACCACATCTCCCTCGATGATCTCGCTGTTCTCGATCGCCGAAAGTACCCCCTCCTCCGTATGGAATACCCTGGCAGGCCCCCTGTGGAGCATCATCTCCTCCGACACGGCGATCTGCTTGATCACCGAATCCACCGCCATGTTCCCCTTCAGGATCGCAAGACCTCCCTCCGGGAAGAAGGGATCTTTCAATTCTCTTATCACGGAATTATCCTTTACCGGGTACGATCTGGCGATCTCCACTATATCACGGCCGTCCATGGTCCTTGCGGTTTTCAGCCTATCAGCCAACCTGTTGAGGACTGCAGGAATGCCTCCCGCCCTATCGAGGTCCTCCATATGGTGGGATCCCGAAGGGCTGATATGGCAGATGTTGGGGGTTGTTTTGGAGATCTCATCGAACTGGTCCATGGTGAGGTCTATTCCCAGCTCCCGGGATATCGCCGGTAGATGAAGGGCCACGTTGGTCGACCCACCTATCGCCATGTCAACCATGACGGCGTTTTGGAATGCTTCCGGTGTCATGATCATGGATGGTCGCAGGTCCTCCGAAAGCAGATCCACGATCCTTTTGCCAGAGAGATACGCCTGCTCCCGTTTTTTATCCGAGACCGCCAATGCTGTCGCACACCCGGACAGGGACATGCCCAGCGCTTCCGCCATACATGCCATGGAGTTTGCCGTGAACATTCCGGAACAGGACCCCGGACCAGGGCAGGCGTGCCTCTCTATCCTGTTCGCCTCCTCAACGCTCATCCTTCCGGCCTTCATGGCTCCCACCGCCTCGAAGCCCGAGGAGAGGTCGTACACCTCGTCCCCGTCCCTCCCGGCCTTCATGGGCCCCCCTGTCAGTATTATCGCGGGAACATCCAATCTGCCCGCGGCCATGAGCATCCCGGGCGTGATCTTGTCGCAGTTGGTCACGCCCACCCACGCGTCCAGTGAGTGGGATATGACCATGAGCTCCACGTTGTCGGCGATGTGCTCCCTGGATGGAAGGGAGTGCCTCATTGAGACGTGCATGGCGATCCCGTCGCATATCCCCGGCACACCCCACTCGAACGGAACCCCTCCCGCCTCTCGGATCCCCCTCTTGACCTCCGTGACCAGCTCATTTAAGTGAATATGCCCGGGTATCAGTTCATTGAACGAGTTGGCGATCCCAATGAAGGGTTTTTCAAGTTCGTCATCGCCAATGCCCACGGCCCTGAGCAGGGCCCTGTGGGGCAGGGTCTCATCTCCTTTCTTAAGAACGTCCGACCGCAAATATATCCCTCCTGTCGGGATACAAGTGGTGACATACGGAATTAAACTTTCGGAAAAAAAGAGTTAGGGGCCGCGTCGAGTCGAATCAAATTAGGTTTGGAGACTTGCGAGGGGCGGCCCCCGACATGGTATTATAACGGTTCCATCTACAAATACATTATGTATGCATGTCGTCCATAATTTCATCACGGACCCTTTTATTCAGTTTGGATAATACCAGAGAATAGGAATGGTCTATCATCCATCTGATCCGCTCCTCTGGTACATCTCCATCGAGCGACACGGTATTCCAATGGACCTTGTTCATGTGATAACCGGGTATGATGTCCTTGAACTCCTCCCTGAGGTCGTGTGCTATCAGGGGGTCGCATTTTAGGTTGGCCCAGGCCCTCTCATCAGAGATATCCGTGAGGCAGTACATCTTGCCGCCCACTCGATATACAAGTGTACTCTCGTCGAATGGGAAGTCCATCGTCGTTCCTTTCAAGTCCAGGCAATGGAGTTTCAATCCTTCCAGATCCATCTCAACACCTATTTGGCCCTGCCGTAACAGGGCCCTTTACAGTTATTACTCGTCGTCGAAGTCATCCTCTTCCTCGAAGTCATCTTCGTCTTCCAGGTCACTACCTGGAAGGCAGAAGAATGTTATCATTCTTCGTAGTCTTCGTCTTCATCCTCGTCCTCGTCATCCCAGCCCATATCGTCCTCATCATCCCCCTCGAAGTCGAAATCATCCTTCTTCCTTCTGAGAACGAATATGACCACTACTATCGCCAGAAGCAGTAGAAGCAGGATCATCGATATGACCACTACCGTGCCACAGGAGCTGGATGCCTCCTTCTCCTTATCCAGGGAGATCTCAGCCAGATCGGTCTCACCCTCGGCTATCACTACCTTGAACTCAAGGTCATCGTATCCTGAGAGCGAGATAGTAAGGTCATGTGTCCCCTGAGATCCCGTGAGCCTGAACACGCCGTTCTCGTCGGTAAAGGCCTCCTCACCGGAATCAAGCTTCACCATCGCCCCTTCCAATGGCTCTCCCTCCTCGTTGACCACGAGCCCAACGATCGTCCCCTGCACTTCGGCGGAGCCGCTGGTCGTGAAGGCCCACTCGTAGGTCTCCAGGGGATTTCCGGCACGGTCTGCACCGTTCACCTCGATGTTGTACAGGGTAGAGGTCTGCCATCCACCCTCGGGCAGGTATGATGCGGTGAAGCCCTCCCATGTGATGTTCATGTCAGCTCCGTTCACGGTGATCGTCACCGCATCCACGTTCATCTGCTTGTTGAACTCCACTTCTACAGGATAATTGATGGGTACCGAGCCGCCGGTGGGCCCTGCGGATAGGATCTCCGGCAGCGTGATATCCACAGTGAAAACAGTGGTCTCGGTCACGGAGTTGCCCGCAGAGTCCGTGATCATCACCTGAACCACGTGCTCCCCCGGCGTGAGATTGGTAAACTGACGGGACGTATTTTGAGATGCTTCAGTCCAGTTATCGTCGTCGAGCTTGATCTCGTAGGTTTCCGGGGACCCCGTCCCATCACCGGTCCAGCTGACCGTAACGGCGGATCCTATGGTGGAACCGCCAATCGGCACATCTATGACCAGGGTCGGATCGATCGTATCAACGGAGAATTCCACAAACTCCTCCATCATGTTGCCCACGAGGTCCCTACCCTGGACCGTGAAGTTATGTACGCCTTCGCCCAGTTCGGTCAGGTTGAATATGCCGGTATCATCGACAGGGATCCACTCTCCCATGCCGATCTTGAGCTCCACCATGTCGATCCCGACACCTGTATCGGCCACCGTCCAGTCTATAGCGAACGCATTCACCGAGAGATAGGCGCCCTTGACCGGGTAGTTGACCGTTATTATCGGAGCTGTGTTGTCGATGGTGACGTCGATGGAATCTCTTCCGCTGTTCCCCGCCAGGTCCCGGATCAGCAACTCTATGGTGTGTTCGCCGTCCGGCACATCCGTGAGCTGGGTGGCATTGACATCGCCCAGGTCGGTCCAGTTGCCGTCATCCAACCGGATCTCCACGGCCTCTATCCCGCTTCCATCCTCGGTGGTGTTCCACGTCAGGTCCACCACCTCGCCGTTCATCATACCTCCCTCGAACGGAGCCGTGATATTCACAATGGGGTCGGTGATATCGATGACCACCGATACAGTGTCCGTTTTCATATTGCCCCCAAGGTCCAGGGCCATAACGGTGAAGGTATGGTCTCCCTCCAGAATATCTGCGAAGTAGTGGGTCGTGGTGAGCCCCTTGTCCATCCAGGGGCTATCGTCCAGTTTCACCATGAACAGGTCCAGTCCCCATCCCACATCGGCCCCATCCCAGATCAGGTCGATATCATCCCCGCTCAGGAAGGACCCGTCAGATGGATTTATTATCGATACCGTTGGGTCGGTCAGATCCGGTATCGGAGGGTAATATGAGGAGCCCTCGCCCACCAGCGGGTAGTTATCGAACTCATCAACCACCGCATAGGGCGATTCACCTATGCCGTCCCCGTTGGTATCCGATCCGGTGTAATCATCCCAGTAGTTCCCGATCAGCTTGATGTAGTTTGACCCTCCGAACTTGTAACGTATGGGCTCATCCGAGCACCAGGTGGTGGTCGTATCGTCATGGATCGATTCTGTATCGACGGTGTTCTCCGTGAAGCTGTTGAGGTAGGCGTAGTTATCTATCGATCTATCAAGATATACACCCACCGGGTTGTTATCGATGATGTTCCTGGTGATGTAGGTGGACCCCATCTCAAAGGTGGTATAGGGAGTTCCCTCCAGATGTTTGGAGACGGAGATCCCCCGATCTCCCGCATTCCTTATCAGATTGTCATCCACGTTCTGTGCTCCGAAGATCGCCGTGGCATTGTGTTCAACCCAGCCTGATATGTCCAGCGAGATACCCCACTGCGTACAATCGGTGATCGTGTTCCCCTGGATATCTATCTGGCCGAAGTTCAGCTCAACGTAGCTGGTTACGTCCACCTCGATGTTCAGTGCGATCCCTATCTTGCAGGAGACAATATTGTCGCTGACGGCAATACCACCGATATCGATGGTGGACATCCCCTCTGAATCCTCTCCGAGCCCCAGGAACGTGATATTTATCCCGTCCCCACCTGCCGTGATATCATTTCCCAAGACGTCGATCCCATCCATGTTAAATGAGCTCATGAACTCGTTGCTGTAACCCAGCTTGGTGAGCTCCATGAATATGCCCTCTTCCAGGGCGTCGATCACGTTATCCTCAATTCTGAACCCGCCGAAATCGAAACGACCCTTGATATCCAGATCGGCACCGACATTTTCGACATACCCATGATATATGCCCGACCCCTCACATGTGATATCGTTTCCAGAGATGCTGAACTCTCCCATCTCGAAAAATCCGTTCTGCTCGATATAGCGTCCGATGTCATAGAAATAGTCCACAAAGATGCCATTATCTTTGCTCACGATGGTGTTATCATCCACCTGGATCCCTTCTATCCGGCCGTATGAATTATCGTATATTCCATAGCCCATCTCGTAGAAATAGAGCCAGATCCCGTTGCCGTCGCTTATTATATCGTTCCCGGAGAATGAGATGTTCCCGAAGGTGAACCTCCCGTTATTGTACAGGTCATATCCAAAATACTGCAAAGAGCTCAGATCGATCCCGTAGGCCCCATCGGAATATATGGTGTTGCCGTCTACGCTGAAATCTCCCATGACAACCTCGGAGGAGACCTCGACATCGTACCCTACGTATTCGAAGGTTGAGATGTCCACTCCATTTCCAATGCTCCAGATGACATTATCGTTCACGGTCATATCGCCGATCTCCACATAATTATCACCATAGAGATCGGTTCCGAGATATCCGAAATATTCCAGGGTCACGCCACCATAGTTCCTGCTCACGATCTCATTGCCGTCAATATGCATCTCTCCCATTTCGAAAGAGGATCCCCCGTACAATTCATATCCAATATACTGGTAATACTCGATAAATATCCCCTGATATGAGCTGTTAATGATATTATCGGATATGGAGAGATCACCAATGATCACAACCGCCTCATCATAGAGATATGCCCCGATCTCGTAGAACTCGTAGAGATATATACCGTAATAATCATCCGAATATATCGTGTTCCCTATCATCTCAACGGTGCCCATAAGGAACGTCGAGGTTCCATAGTTCTCGTAGCCCATCTCGTAGAGATATTCCACGTAGATCCCATCCCCATTGGCCTTTATATCATTACCATTGAAGGTTATGTCGCCCATTGTGAACGACGAGTTAACGTACATATAACTCCCGAAATACTGGATATACTGAACACCCAATCCGTAGCCCAAACCCGATCCGAATATGATATTGTCATCGAAATGGATGTTTCCCATTTTGAAAACGGAGGAGCCGTAAACCTCGTATCCGAAGTATTCGATGTAATAACAATATATACCATATACTTCGGAGGTCACATTGTTCTCGCTCACCGAAATATCATCCATGGTGAACAGGCTATTTCCGTAGTTATATGAACCAAAATACTCGATGTATTCGATATATATCGATTCACCTATTGAATCTATGATATTATCCTCAATGAGAACACTCTCGAAGGATACGACGGAATCCCCGTAGAGGTAGCATCCAAAATACTCGACATATACGTAGATCCCGTACAAGGCGGATACAACGGTGTTGCCAGAGATATCAATGGATCCCAATGTGACGCTTGAACTGTCGTAGAGGTCGTTCCCGAACCCATCCAAGCCGGCGACATATATTCCGTCGTCGTCGGAACCTATCTCATTTCCCTTGATCTCGATATCACCCATGGTAAAGCTCGAGGAATCGTACAGATAACATCCGACGTCGTAGAGGGAATTGTAATCTATCCCCTCATCGCTTGAATCGATCAGATTGTCGTTGCAGGTAAACTTTCCGATGGTCACCTCCGATGTCCCACTGTTCTGGTAGCCGATGCTATTGAAGCCGCCCAGGTAAAAACCATTATTTGAGGTGGACTCCAGATCATTGCCGTCAATGTGGACATCACCCATGGTGAACGAGGAGGACCCGGACATGTATTTCCCGATCTCGTTCATCTGGCCGAGGTCTATGGAATTATCGCCTGAAAGGATCTCATTCTCCTCAACAAGTACATTCCCGATGTGGACCGAACTGCTTCCCGATATGTAATAGCCCCAGTATTGTAAAATCTCCAGCAGGATGCCCTCCGTGGATGATTCGATATCGTTCCTGAGGAACTGAATATCCCCAATGGTGAGGGTCGCGGACCCGCCCATCTCGTTGCCGAGGTAGGAGAATTGATACACACGGATCCCTCTACCATCCGATACTATCGTGTTATCATTGACCATAAAGTTGCCGAAAACAGCCGTGGAATCCCCTTCGTTGTGATCTCCCCAGTATCGGTACCTGTAACAATAGATGCCAACGCTTCCCGTTGCGGTAATGTCATTCCAGCCCACCTCAAGATCTTCGAACATGAAGGATGAGTTACCATACATATACCCCCCAACGTGATTGAAATAGTGGAGGTCGACGCCCATGTCACCGATGATCTCGTTCTCCAATATACTGATGCTGTTCATCCTCACCGTGGAATCATCATAAAGATACGTTCCAATGTTCTGGGCATTGAAATAAATACCCTGGCCTGCCGAAGTGATCGTATTCCCGTAGAGCGAGAACTTTCCCACCTGAATAGAGGAAGTACCGCTCATATACCTCCCCACCTCACTCAGGTAGGCGTAGATCCCATCGTCAAAGGAATCAATGGTGTTACCGCTGACGTTGAATTCACCTGTGGCAAGGGAGGCGTTGTCGTAGAACTCCTTCAGGTACGCAACCTCCATCCTGATCCCTATATCCTGCTGGTCCATCAGGACATTATCCCTGATGTATGTGTTACCATAGGTTCCCACGCTCTCTCCATGCCAATACTCGGCCTGGAACGCCCTCACCTGCATTCCGTAGTTGATCTGGTTCACGAAAAGGTTGTTCTTCACATTTATATCCCCGGTCAAGACCTGGGTGCTGTAGATATCCTCGATCCTCCCGCTGAACCTTATCCCGTAATTTCCCCCGCATATCATGTTGCCGATGATCTCGATATCGCCCATATCAATGGTCCCGCCCGCAAGCCCGTTGATGTTGATGCCGTTATCCATATAGATCCCATAAGAGGTTGTCCCGTTCATGTAGAAGTAATTCTGTGAGATGACGATCGATCTGATCTCCACATCGTGCGGAAAGGCCATCAGGTAATCTATGTCGAGACGGATGTAGATCGAAAATGATACCGGCGTATTGAACGTATTTCCCCTGATCACGGTGGGATAAAGCAGGAGATCCTCGTTGTGGTTATCTTCATCGATGTGCCAGTATATACCGGAGTTTGGGCTCTGGAATATATTTTCCGTTATGGTCATCCCGGACATATCACTGGATATTCCTGTATCCGCCCCCTGGATCTCAAGCCCGTGGATGGTGACGTTGTCTGCCCTGATGGTGATCCCGTTACCTGCAGAGACCTGAATGATCGGCTCTGTACCTCCCTGCCCGGTCAAGGTCAGCTCTTTATCCACAATAACGTTCTCGGTATAGGTACCGGAATGGATGACGATCGTATCTCCATCCGAGGCCGCATCTATCGCATCGGCAATGGTCGTGTAGGTCTGTCCTCCTCCCACATGAAGATCGGCCCTTGTCAGAGCCCGGGTAAACGGCATTACATCAACCGTATCATCTCCATCGGCCGCTCCGATAATGGGAACCATTGCGGTCCCGATGAATATCAATGTCATCAACATTACAAATATTTTCAAATCCCTCAACATACGTATTCCCCCATCTGGCGTTCATATCGCATAATTATGCGGCATCACGATATCCGGATGCCGATTTGCTATTGATAGATTTACACGATATAAAACATTTATCACATTATTATAAAACGATGTTGTAACGATCTATTCCGCTTCTGTACATCTCGTGGATGTCCGATATGGGACATATGCAATTAATCGAATAGCGTGGATCCTGCTTCCCGAAATGCCCGTGAAACTCCCCCGACCCCCAGCTTGACCCCGCCAAAAACACGAGATATGATGAGAACGTGATGATCCAGGCCCTCCCGCCTCATGATCTCCAATATGACCTTTCCAGGATGTCCCACCTCACCGTCATCCTTCTGGACCTCCGAGACGTCCCCATCATCCCTCAGCCTCATCCCGTAGCAGTGGTGGTTCGCTTTCCGGTATCTGCTCCTGTGAAGTTTCAGTATCAAAATGATCTCATCTGCTGATGTGATCTCATAGATGTGGGCAAAGAAGCGGGAACGCTGGACCACTACCTTGATCGAGGCGATCTCCTCCATGTGGCTTGGAGGGGGAGACCGTATATTAAGATTACATCACTTTGAAAGGGTTTTTCTATCCAGCGCCCTTTATCCGGTCCATGGAATTGACGGGGGATGAGGAGAAGGTCCTGGGCGGAGGATCGGGGCCCGCACGGGAGCTGGCCATGAGGATCCTTGTGAACCTCGGCGAGCTGGAGGGGGCCGACTCATTGATCCCCATCGTCTCCGCCCATATCTCTGGCGTATCCTACAAGACGGGAGGGGAGGGGCTTATCAAGATGCTGGAGAGGTTCCACGATGACGGGGGGAAGGTCTCGGTTCCATCCTCCCTGAACCCGGCGGGCATGGACCTGGACCGATGGGAGGGTATGGGCATTGACCCGGCCTTCGCGGAGAAGCAGGGGAGGATAATTGAACTGTACAGCTCACTGGGGGTGCAGACCACGTGCACCTGCATTCCCTACGAGATATTTTCCAGAGTGCATCCTGTGGGATTCGGTGACCACATAGCCTGGGGCGAGTCCAATGCGGTCATATATGCTAACTCGATGCTGGGCGCAAGGACGAACAGGGAAGGCGCCATCTCCTGCCTCGCATCCGCCATCGTGGGAAGGACTCCAAACTACGGGATGCACCTGGATGAGAGGAGGCTCCCAACGATAGAGGTCACGATCGAAGGAGAGTTGACGCCGCTCCATCACGACCTCCTCGGGGCCTATATCGGCGTGAATTTCAACTCGGAGATCCCTTTGATCAGGGGGATGGGATCACCCGAGCGGCCGGAACTGAAACACATGGGTGCGGCCATGGCCGCAAAGGGGGGATTGGCCCTCTATCATGTAGAAGGGGTCACGCCGGAATCAAAGAGGTGTGATCCATCCTCCTTCGAGAACAATATCAAGGAAAGGGTGGAGATATCGACGGAGGAGCTCTCGGCGGTCAAGGAGGAGCTCTACCCCACGATCGACGGGGAGATCGACACCTTCGTGATAGGATGCCCACAGCTGGGGGAGTTCGAATTCAGAAGGCTGAACCGGGCCCTGGAGGGAAAGGCCCTTCTTCCCGGTAAAAGGATACTTGCATTCACGAGCAGGGATCTGCTGAGCTCCCTTGACGTTGAGCTGGTAAGGGGAGTGGAGAGGGCTGGCGTGGAGATCTACAGGGACACCTGCATGGTCGTGTCCCCCCTTGATATGATGGGAGTGAGCAGGGCCGGGACCGATTCGGGGAAGGCCGCCCATTACCTCCCCAGGATGTCGCGTATCTCCACGGAGCTTATGCCTATCGAGATGATCATCGAAAAAGCAACAGGGCCGAGATAATCTTTATAATCCATGTTCCGTTGAGTTGGTGGGACCATCATGAGGATAGCAGCAGTTCTGTACGACCGGTGTCAGCCGAGAAAATGTGCCAAGGAGTGTTTCAAGTTCTGTCCAAGGGTCAGGTCCGGGGACGACATCTTCTCGTTCAACAAGAAGAACCAACCCCTCATCGACGAGGACCTCTGCGTCGGATGCGGGATATGCGTGCACAAGTGCCCCTTCGACGCCATCAAGATAATTGGGCTCCCCGAGGAGCTGGATGACGACCTCGTCCACCAGTTCGGGCCAAATGGCTTCAGGCTGTTCAGGCTTCCCTACCCCCAGCCGGGAAGGGTGCTGGGGTTGATGGGCTCCAACGGAATAGGTAAGACCACGGTCCTGTCAACGATCTCCGGTACCCTGCTCCCCAACTTCGGCATCGACATAGAGGATGACGAGGGGGAGGCAAAGGCGTTCGGCTCAAAACAGCTGGACCGGGACGAGGCCAGGAAACGCCCCGAAACCTGGGAGGATGTCAGGGACCGCTTCGCGGGAACCGCCCTTGCCGAGCACTTCAGCCAGGTGGCGAAAGGGGAGCTGGTACCTGCCCTCAAACCCCAGTATGTCGACTCCATCCCCAAGGCGTTCAAGGGGAAGGTGAGCGACCTGCTGAAAAAGGTCGACCAGGTGAAGATGAGGGAGATCACCAGGGAGCTTGAGATCGAGAAAGTTCTGAACAGGGATGTGGACAAGCTCTCCGGTGGGGAGCTCCAGAGGGTGGCCATCGCGGCCACCCTGCTGAAGGATGCTGACTTCTACTTCTTCGACGAGCCCTCCTCGTATCTGGATATCCGCCAGAGGCTCCGCATAAGCCAGATGATCAAGGAGCTTGGAAGCAGTAAACAGGTGATGGTGGTGGAGCACGACCTGGCCATCCTGGATTTCCTCGCCGACAACATCTGCCTCATGTACGGGGACGCCGGCGCATTCGGAGTTGTCTCCAAGCCCATGACCGTCAAACACGCCATCAACACCTTTCTCCATGGATATATGCGCGAGGAGAACATCCGCTTCAGGGACAAGCCCGTGGAGTTCTTCGACCACCCGCCCAGGATAGAATTCGTCGGAGGTGACCTGATGGGGTTTCCCGCGCTCGAGAAGAGGTACCCCAACTTCGAATTCAAGTGCAAGGGGGGAATGATCCACGTGGGGGAGGTGATAGGCTGCGTTGGGCCCAATGCCACCGGAAAGACCACGTTCGTGGATATGCTGGCCGGGGTTGTGAAACCTGACATGGGCTCCATGGAAAGCTCCATCGAGATCAGCTACAAACCCCAGTATATCAAACACGATTTCGATGGTAGCGTAAGAGATTATCTGACCATCGAGCTCAAGGAGCTGTTCCTCTCCGGTTTCTTCAAGGCGGAGATCGAGGGGCCCCTGCAGATGAAACATCTCTACGACAAGGATATGGACAAGCTTTCGGGAGGGGAGCAGCAGAGGGTGGCGGTCTCCCTTGCCCTGGGCAGGGACGCCGACCTCTATCTTCTCGACGAGCCATCCGCATACCTTGACGCCAACCAGAGGATGGAGGTGGCCAAGATCATAAGAAGGGTCATAGAGAAACGGGGCAGGTCAGGCCTGATAGTGGACCACGACGTCTACTTCATCGACCTCGTCTCGGACACCATAATGGTATTCCAGGGGGAGCCGTCCGTCAACGGAACCGCGGTGGGGCCCATGTCCCTGCGCGATGGCATGAACCTCTTCCTCTCCGACGTCAACATCACCTTCAGGCGCGACATGGAGGCGAAGAGGCCCAGGATAAACAAGCTCAACTCCAGGCTTGACTCCGAGCAGAAGAGGTCCGGACAGTATTATTACACCGGGTGACCCGTATCGGCCGGGTGCCATCCGGGATCGTCACCATCTTGTCAGAAGGATCAACAGGTCCGATTCCAGGCTGACCCGGGACGGGTCTGCGCCCTCCAACGATCTCGATAGATCGGAGAGGGATAGAAGTACCTGCATTATCCTTATCCCCTCCGCTGTATCCGTCCCATTTGGATATTCTATCAGGGACTTGTTATCGTACATCGATATTCCCTTGTTGTACCCTTCGACAAGGGCGTTGTGACATCGCTCGTACCAGAGCATCGAGATGATGGATATGTCGAATATCACCCGAAACGGGACATCCTCACCTATCCTCCTGTGGATCCTCAGGTCAGGCATCATCTTCCTGTAGCTGGGTTTCTTCAGGTTGTACTCAAGGAACAGGGTATCAAGTATCTCCCGATCGATCCCTTTCGTCCTTGAGAACTGGGAGAATATCCGACGGGCCGATAGGTACCTGGCCTTCAGAAGGGAGTTCAATACCTGGGCCAGGTCCTTCAGCGGGAGCATCTTCCTTCCGGGCCCCTCCTCATCCATGTGGAACTGCCAGTCCATGTCGGGGAACATGAACCAATCTGCGTTTATCATCGAAAGCCTCTCCAGGTTGCAGTCCACACAGGATGAGATGCTGGGAGATCCCACAAAAGCCCTGAGGCCCTTTATCCCGCCCCTGATGGACCGCTCCTTCCTCAGCAGGTATCCATTGAGCAGTGACAGCCGGGCCTCCTCGGGCCCCATCCCCTTCGATATGATGCTCTGGCCCCTCAGGACCTTGAGCTTACGTCCGGAGGTTGGGCTTCTCACCTTGCCGCCGCCCGAGCTTTTCCTGAGGGACCTCTTCACTCCGTCGAGATATGATGATGCCCTGCCCAGTATCTCCCCCAGATCGGACGTGGTGAACGCCCCCATCCTGAACCTGTCCAGTATCCTGTCCCCGAAGGAGTGTTTACCCTCCATTGGGTCCTTATTCCGACTGGTCATATGACCCTGAAGCTCTCCGATGCTCACACCAAGCTGAAATGCGGAATCGAAAGAGCCCCTCTCCAGCGAGGTCGAGAGGCCGAAGAGGTATCCGAGGGCCTGTTCAGGGGTGAGCTTCCTGAAGCCTGTTATCAGCTCCTGCAGGTCCGAAAGGAACGGCCTGTATCCAGATGTCGGGATCCCGGGGAACCTTATCAGGCTGCTCCATGGAAGTATCTCTCCCCCCATATCCCAGTATGACACCCCCAGGAGGGTGGGCACCCCATCAAAACCCAGATTGGAAAGCCTTGATATCATGTACGGTCCCATTTTTTCCTTCCTCGGGAACTGGTCGTACCTCAGGTCGTACTGGTACCTCTCCCCACGATATCTCAGGTCAAGCGTCTCCCCGTCCCTCACCACCGTCATCTGTGAGGACCCATCCCATCCGCTCAGCTCCCCCTGCCAGGCACCATCCCACTGACCGAAGGGGCGGAACTGGATGGTGGTGTGGGCCTCGTCACCTAGGAGGGATCTTGCGTACTGGGATATCACGGCCGTCATATCCCTGCGGTCAATGGAGGTGATCGGAACCTCCACTCCATCCTCGCCCTCGATATCCCAGATATGGGCCATCCTGTCATCGATCTCGATGAGCCTGTGAACGGACCTGGGCTCGAGGCCAAGGCGGTCGACCTTCAGGACCCTGGGATCGAAGGATGGCCTACCTCCCGACATGGAAGTTTCGGATGATAGGGCCTTTTCACCCTTTTTTCCCTCTGGTCCGGTCTCCAAACTATCACACCTGCTGGCTGGGTCGTGCTCCTGCAATCCCTTTGCTCATATTAAATCGCTATCTATTTATCCTTATTAATTTCTTCAGATGCAATGGATGATCTGCTTGAAGACCTTGCTGGAGGCAGGATAACGCTCGAAAATGCCAGGAAGGAGATGCGGAAACGGCTTTACGTCCAGGGCGTCTCCAACCTGGATTTCGGCAGGGAGGGCAGGACCGGCATACCCGAGGTCATACTCGCCGAGGGGAAGTCCGACGAACACCTGATAGAGACCGTCGCCTCCGCTCTTGACAGGGGGGACAGGGCCCTGGTCTCCAGGATCGAGGAGGAGATCAAGGATAACCTGCTTGGATCACTTGATGGCGAATTCAAGGTTGAATATGATAGGGACGCCAGATTCCTGATATTGAGGAAAAAAGGATTCACCCGACCCGAGAGGAGGGGGAGGGTTGGTTTCATAACTGCAGGTACCTCCGATATCCCGGTAAGCCGCGAGGGGGAGATCATCGCAAGGGAGATGGGGTGCGATGTGAGGTCTTTCTACGATATCGGTGTGGCGGGTATACACAGGATCGTTGAGCCCCTCAGGGAACTGAGCGATTGGGGAGCTGACGTACTGGTCGTGGCGGCGGGAAGGGAGGGAGCCCTTCCAACCGTGATATCCGGACTGGTCCCGGTCCCGGTGATCGGCCTTCCTGTTTCCACCGGCTACGGCATCCACGGAAAGGGAGAGGCGGCCCTCTTTTCCATGCTCCAGAGCTGCTCCCCCATATGCGTTGTGAACATTGACGCAGGCCTTATCGCGGGAGCCGTGGCTGCAAGGATAGCCAGGGGGGGCGGCAGGTCGTGAGCACCTAATATATATACAATGTCACTTTTAGGACGGCTGTACGGCGGGTGGTAGAATGAGCC
>JAGLEG010000074.1 GCA_023145185.1 Thermoplasmata archaeon | reverse complement strand
TCCCAGCCTCCTCCGGTAATATCGGGCCCCTCTCCGTTACGATCGAATCTATGAAACGCCCTGGTGTCACGTCGAATATGGGGTTTTCAAATCTCACTCCCTCCATATCCTCTACCCTGAGCGGGTCCGCCACCTCCTTCGGCCCTCTGTCCTCTATTGGGACATCCGCACCTGCACAGGCCGTCGGTGAGAACTTGTACGTCTCGGCACAGGCGTGGAAGGGTACGGAATTCTCCCCCGCAGACAGGGCGATCTGGGAGGTTCCGATCTTGTTGATCAGGTCCCCGCATCGGGTTATAGTGTCCGCACCCACCATCACGATGTCCACATCCTTCATGAGGTGGTTCACCGCCGAATCGACGATCATGGTAACGGGGACGCCGTTGCCCGCCAGCCATCTCGATGTTATGTGTCCCTGCCTCCAGGGCCTCGTCTCCGTGTTGATGACCCTCCTGACCTTTCCCAGCTTGAACCCCTCGTATATCGCAGAGAGGGCTGCAGATGAGTTGCAGTGGGTGAGAACGGTGGCATTGTCGGGTATCAGGACGGCCCCTTCCCTGCCTATGCTCTCAACGGAATCCCTGGAACGGGTGATAAAATCTCCCGATCTCCAGATCACATCCTCCCTCAGCTCGGGGCCATCCAGTGATACCATTCCCGAGAGGGTGAGGACGATCGCATTTCTGAGGGATACCGCTGTGGGCCTTGTGGAGAGGAGCGTTGATGCCGCCTCCCGGAGGTCGGCGGATAGATCTCCACTTACGTGGCCGTAAGCCAGTTCTCCAAGGGCCCTGGAGGCTGCCCTCCCTATCCTCCCCGCGCCCCGCACCCTCATACTGAGTATGTCGTCGGCGGTGCGCTCTATGGGTCCGGATCCTCTTCCATCCATCTCCTATCCTCCGAAATCGTGATCGGCAGCGGGGTTCAATTGTAACTGGTGCTGAACATCTCACCGTGGCCGGGGATGATATGATCGCAGTAGATCATCAGGTCCTTCAATGATTTGATGGAGGTCACACGGCCGCGAACGATCCCCTCCTCATCCTCTTTCCTGAAGGTATCCATTATCGCCTTGACCCGGGGGTTATCGCCGCTGTCAAGTGCGTATCCGACGATGCCCACGATCTTGCCCGCCAGGTGTTTCGTATCCGGGTCTAAAAGCTCCTCTCTTGCCGGCAGGTGGACCAGGAGTACCAGCGTGCCCGGTGCGGGAAAGGGGAGCCTTACGAGCTTGAGGTATCTGTCGATCCAGTGATATGGTGTGCCGATCATCACCTTTCTCACCGCTCCCAGGGTCCCGCCCCACTCCTCCTCACGTATGTGCTGAAGGGCATTTACGAAGATGCTGTCATTGCCGTTGAAATTGGAGTTCGCCCTGGTGGTGACCAGCACGTTCACCTTCTCCAACGGGACCGAGATCTCCCTCATCCTATCCCTGATATCCTCTTCCTGGTCCTGGGAACCCGAGTCCACGGACACCGTGTTGGTGGAGGTCTTGACCAGCGTGACCGATGATCTGGATGTGGAGCTTCCCCTCCTGCCCGAACCAACCGCCACCGGCACTATCGACATCTTTCTGGTCCCGAAGTCATCGTTGTACTGCTGGACCACGCCGTCATCCCCTACGCTTGTTTTGGACATTTGGAAATCCCCATGTGAACGATCTATGGACTGGAAGGCTGCGGGGCCTTTTTATCTTTTACCCCATCCCTTACCTTTACGGCAACACCCGCCTTCGCCTCGAGCATCAACCTTGAGGAGACCATGGCCTTCCCTACGGCGAACAGCGCGCCGTTCTCCCCCACGACCATCACCTCATCTCCGGGTCTGATGTTCTCATCGGCCGACCGGACGAACTTACAGAAGACGTTGTAGCCCTGCGCATTGTACTCTCCCGTGTCATCTTCCACCACCACCTTCCACTTCGTCCCGCCCTCATGCAGCCTCCTGGCCCCCTCGAGTTTAAGGGTGAACATCCCGTCCTCCGCCCTGAGCGAGAGCAGGTGG
>JAGLEG010000073.1 GCA_023145185.1 Thermoplasmata archaeon | reverse complement strand
AATGGGATGATCAATAATTTTATATCCTGATCTGAAGGAGGCGGGTTCCAGATGAAGAAGGATGAAGGATCAGGGGATAAACAAACCACAATGACCTTTCAACAGATGTTGATATCTCTCATCATCTCCCTGATATTGATAGGCTTCCACGTCTACATCGCTCTCGTTGTGGATAGGATGATCCGTCCAGAGGATCCAAACCTCACCATTCTGATCTACCTCATATTCATCTCGTTTCCCTTCATAATACTTGTAGGTATTATATTCTCACACACACTGGGATCCAGGTCCGCAATGCCATTTTCCTTTATTGCGGGCATGACAATGGCACTGTTCCAGTACACGTTCCTCTGGGCGGTCATCGCTGGTCCGATCCTCCTCATTTTCTATCTCCTGGGCATAGAAAACACCATCAACGACCTCTCAACTACCATCCTCTCGATCTCAATGGGCATCATTCTGATCCTGATCATCTGTGGTTTTCTCGATGCCCTCCGCCTCAGGACCACCAGAAAGAAGATCACCATATCATCCCTGGGCGGGAGAGAAGTTGTCCTTGCGGTCATTGCAGATCTCCACCTGGGCCCTCTCGTTGGAAAACGAAGGATCTCCCAGATAAGATCCGCCCTGGAAAAGGAGAGACCGGACATCATTATAATGGCGGGGGACCTCTTTGACACAGCTCCAGGGAACGTAAGGCGGATGATACCCAGCTTGGAAGAGCTGTGGAAGGTGGGTCCAACCTACGGCGTGATGGGAAACCACGAATTTATAAACGGGACAAAAGAGTGCGACAGTGCCATCAGGGAGATGGGGATCACGCTCCTGAGAGGAGAATTGGTCACTAACGATGATCTTGATATCGACATCATAGGGATAGACGACACGCATGGAGAGCGGATCGGTGAGGGGCCCAGAAGAGCTATTGGCTCAATCCTCGAAAAGCCCACGGACAGGCCCACTATTCTCATCAACCATCAGCCCATTGAGTTCAGGGAGGCGGCGGAACTGGGGGTCTCCCTTCAGATATCCGGCCACACTCACGGGGGACAGCTCTGGCCCAACCATCTCATCACCCGCATGGTGTTCAGGGATGGGGATAGGGGATCGATCTCAAAATATGGTTCCCACATGTTCATCAGCCTGGGAGCGGGGACCTGGGGCCCTCCGGTCAGGATAGGAAATCCACCGGAGATCGCCTTTTTAACGCTTCGCGGCTGATGTTCTACCTGTTCCACAGCTTCCACAGAACCAGTATAGATACTGCGATCAGCGAAATCTGAAAACCATTTATAACCATAAGCCAGAGGAGACCGTCAAGTCCCGCCACCAGCATTATGGCTCCCTGTATGCCGTTAAAAAATGAGTGGATGAAAGAGGCCAGCAACAGGAATGATAATGTCTTCAGTACCCTGTGTCTCCTATCCCCAAGGGCAGAGGAGGATATCCCGGTCCACACAGCGTGAAGGGAAACCCCGAACAATATCCGAAATATGATCGGGTCAGCGTTCTCATATACGAAAGGCTCGGTGACCAATGGCAGCATGCCCCCTGATATATAGAGGACCGATTCGAACGCCCCAAAGCTTGCCCCCACGAAGAGCCCCACCATGATGCCGTCCTTCAACCCGATCTGTTTGGATCCAGGACGAACCTTTGGATGAAGCCAGTATATCAACAGGAATAGGATAATGGATACCAGAAGTTTGGTGGATTCCTCAACGGGGCCCGCGCTTATCAGGCCGATCATGAAGGATACCGTTCCACTGGTCCCCAACATGACCTCAACGATCATCGGAGGTATGAGGATAACGACGCTGATGACGATCGCCAGGCCTCCAGAGACGAGCGCTGATATTACGAATGCGGGAACGATCAACGAGGCGATGATGTTCCTGAAGTTCGCCCCATGGGACGATCTATCCCTCCAGAACCTGGCCCTCCTCCTCACATGAGGGGATACGAGATAGAGGCCGCCCGACCAAACAGCCAAGGAGAGGAGAGGTGCCACAGCTGCCGTTAAGCCTATGATGAGGGACAGAATGAACGCGTTCATCTTATCTCCCCCCATCGAGTCGGCCTGAGGTGTTCCCTCGACCTCTTATTCCATTTTATTGCACTGTGCAGAGCAATGATCCCCATTATCATGCCAGTTAGAAGGAGAATTATGGCCATTGGCAGGACCAGTAATGATCCGATGAGGAGGAGTATCAGGCCATAGCCAACATTGGACACTGTTATGCTCATATCCTCGAAGTTCCCCTTGTACATGGTTATTGTGATCTCGTACTCACCGCTCTCATCAAAACCGATAATATCTGAATATGGTGTGGAGAGGTTCTCCTGGAGTACGTTCTCCCCGTCAGGGCCCTCGATTGTGAGGTTGAATTCCTTCGCAGGACCCTCCGTTGATTCTAATATGACGTAGAGATTCCTGGACCCCCCCACCTCGATCGTCAGCGTGTGCTCGCCTCCGG
>JAGLEG010000072.1 GCA_023145185.1 Thermoplasmata archaeon | reverse complement strand
AACTTTGACAGATCGAATATGATCTGAGGGGAGTCAATTTTGGGAGAAGCCTCACTTTGACACTCATCTGTATTCATATGTTAAAGTTAGGCCGTATGTTCTCCCTTCTCGATATCGATCTCCTCCTCATGCACTCTTTCCCTTTTCATCTTGATCGCAAGGAGGAGGAATCCAGCCGCCATCAATGTACAGATGAAAATGGCTATTGTGGTTCCCCATGGGAACTGTGTTTTTCCTTTATATCTGGGTTCTGGATCGATATCTGTTTGAACTGGATGGATAACGATCTCAATCGTGCAATCAATGGAAAGTCCATGAAGGTCTGTAATGGTCACCGTGATCAGATGTGTACCTGCCGGCAATGCCATCTCCAGAACATCTCCTTCACCAAGATAGCCTGTTATATTTGAGCTCCAGAAAGCTATTAGATGGTCATTGTATGGGAGATCAGGGTCGGATGCAGTTACCTGTAGTACCAGGTCCTTCCCTTCGGTACCATGATCACTGCCAAGTATCTCAACTTCAGAGGGCGGATCATTGACAGGTATTACGGTTACATTGATCAGGACGCTCTCGTTGAACTCGCCATCCCTCGCTGTGATGTTGATGATCTCCCATCCAAACCAGTTCTCCGGGGATCTTATTAAAGCGATCCCATCTTCAATGGAAACGTTCAGTAAATTATTTCCCGATGATCGATAGGTCACCGTCTCACTATCTGCAACCAGGAAGAGATCGTTCAGGTCCAATGTAAGCCCATCCGAATCTTCCTCCATTGTCAGGGATATATCGACATGGTCCTGGACCCTATCTTCACTCCCGAACGATCGCGCCATGCTTGAATTTACAATGATCGTGATGATTTCGGAATAGTGTGCCTGATAATTGGCATCGGTCAAAGCTGTTACGAACCTGAATCGGAATACGAAATCATCCCTGCATGTATAACCGGGTGCTGTGATGGATAGGGACGTTCTGTACGTTGACTGGTTCGGAACGGAGATATTGATCTCGGTCCAGTTGAATTTTAATTGATCTGACTTTGGAATATACAGTTCTTCCCAGCTCCTGTAACTTGTTCTCCAATTCCTCTCTTCATCGATCCTTAAATTGAGGTTTAAAAAGTCCTTGTTTCCCAGGTTTGTCATCATGTATTTAACGTCTATACTCTCCCCGGGCCTCAGGTAATAGACCCCTTCACTATCGACCATTGGAAACAAATAACCGGTATGACCCAAAACGAAGGTCATTTCATCCCTGTCGAATGTGATGTTTCCCTCTACATTTTCCTCTGAAGAGATTGAGTATGATGTAATTCCAAGGGCTAACTTGGTTACCTTTCTCGCATCTATTGGTGAAACGATATGGATCCTAAATATTTTGAATGAAACTCCGCCGATCTCATCTCGAATGTGTGGGGATAGTAAGGTTGCGTTGGTAGATAGCGACCTCGTCTCCATGAAGTACCATCTCCATCCTGCATCTCTTGGAGGTTCATCGAGTTCAATAATAAATGTGGAATTGTCTTGGCCAAAATTGGATATGAGGACCCAGTATTCTGCAGACGTTCCTGGTTCAAGTTTCACCCATTTCTCTCCTCTCAATGGATCAAGTGGATCGGTGGAGGGATCTAACATGAACTGAACATCGAAATCAGGAGCAGTTCTGTTCCCGTTAGGTTCTGATGCAGCCCTTGTTCTGTTTTCAGATACCTCTTCGCCCCCGACATCACCCAGGGGGATACAGGAAAACAGCAGGAATAGAACGGCGGCAATGATGAACATCCTCGAGTGCCGGCATTTTACCCCAACTATTGTTGACATCTCTATCTCTCCAATGAGTACAATTCGGCAGAGCCCCTATTAAAGGAGTACAGTATGGATTGGGAACGATTGCGTCAACGTCTCTGATTATTACCGGATCATCGATCCGGGATGCCGATCCTTGACGGACAAGTGGTAATGAGTGGATGTTTTCATATTCGCCCTATTATGATATTGGCTCTCATCAAGGCGAATTCGTTTCCGACTTGCTCCGAAATTCGGAAACGAACTCCAACATCTCTATAAAACCCTTGAACATTTAAAATAAGTA
>JAGLEG010000071.1 GCA_023145185.1 Thermoplasmata archaeon | reverse complement strand
ATGGTATTCCCAATATTGAAAAAGATATCGCCATATCCATCATTGCCAATATCACTCGTGGCAATGTGGAACGAAGCTCCAGTTTTCATGACAACTCCAGAGAAAGAGGTCCCTCCATTATATTTCCAGAACCTGACCCTCTGATAAGATGTTGAGTATGGATAATACTCCGTTGTTACAACATCGCGATAACCATCTTTTCTCACAACGGTCCTGATCGTTTCAGGATAATACATGCTCCCACCGATACCAACGGCGGACCACGTTGCTGTCGGGTTCGCGTTCTTATAATACGAAGCAGTGCCAGATCCATAAGTACCCATTACCGCAAGGATGTCGATATCCCCATCATCATCCATATCGTCGCCCCAAATTCCCCTGCAATAGCTCACACTCGGCGCGATATTGTAGCCCTGCCAGGTGTCGGTCGTCGGGTCTGCAGGTGATTGGAACCAAGCTATCAGGCCGCCACTCCAACCGTATCTGCTGATGGCGAAATCACATCTGCCGTCACCATCAATATCCCCCGCCCAGAAACTATATGAGATCGCCTGTCCCGAGTCGAACCCGCCCAATGCCAGATACTTCTCCCATTCATCCACCAGATTCCCAGGGTTGCTGAACCAGTTCACCAATCCCCCTTTTCCGTAGGCGATAATATCCTGATGGCCATCGCCGTCCACATCGCCCCAGAACACCAGGGAGGGATTTCCCATGGATCCCACGTGGATGATCTCTCCAGCGCCATCGAAGGGAGTACCATCGTTGATCCAGATACCCACAAAACCAGATGACTCTGCCACGAATACCAGGTCCAGATCTCCATCATCATCGAAATCATTGGGTTCAGCTGTTACGATGTCCTTGATCCCCCCATCCGTTATCACGAGCTCATCATAGGTGAGGGTAGATCTGTTCTTACACTCCAGCAGGGAAAATTGACAGGCGCCATGGCCGGACACCATGATGTCAACATCATTGTCTTTATCGTAATCATATGGTGCAAAACTCTGAGGTTCGATCATGTTCTTTGATATCTCATGTTTGATCCATGAAAGAGTGCCATTCTGTTCGTATATCCTTACGCTGTATTTACTGGACCCACCCGATGCAATTACATCCGTCTTGTTATCACCATTGACGTCCATTGCGATGATGGATCGAGGAGCTGGCATGTTACCGTCTATCATGCCTCTGGTGAATGAGCCGCTGTTACTGTTCTTGTATATGTACAGATTGTTGTCACTGAACGAACCCAGGATGATGTCCACATCATTGTCACCGTCCAGATCCGCGGTCTCGAGAGTATAAGGTTGGATAACTCCGCTGTCCTTCCTGGTTCTTGACCATGTCCCTGATGCGGTCTTTGGATTTGTATAGATATACAATCCCTTGTAACTGTTCCCCCAGGAGTAATATGATGACATCCCTACCGCAACATCGACATATCCATCGCCATTGAAATCGCCAACATCCATGGCATTGTGAATATACATGTAATTGTACGGTGCTGATCCGATGGACCTTGCGGACCAACCAGATGCGGAATTTGGATTGGATGGGGCCTTGTACCATCGGATCCAATTGCTGTAATATGAGTAATAATAATACCATGGTGCTACCACGACATCCGGATTTCCATCTTTATCAATATCGGCGATCCTGACCCGTCCACCATAATGGTTTTGCCTGTTGTAACTCCCAAACGTATATCTCGACCACGATGATGCCCCATTATTGCTAAAATATGATATGGAACCACGGCAGTAGTAGGCGTTGTAGGGATCATTTAGATTTGCACTCGAGACCACGACGTCGATATCACCATCTCCATCCATGTCAGCGATATCCAACCCCAGACAATTTATTGCGTAGGTTCCAGTATAAATTGTGTGAACTGTCCAGTTCACGGTCCTCACACCATCGGGATTCTCCATCCATACAACACGGCTGTTCCTGGTATCGGTAACTACGATATCCTCCCACCCATCGTTATCAATGTCCCCGTACTCCATGGCAAAGCCCTTGATATTGACCTTATCGGGATCATTCTGAATCTTGAAGCTCTCCAAATTTGCAGGATAGTATCTTCCCCTCAGATCGAGCGTCGCACCTGTTATGATGGAATCATCTGGAATATAGATCGAATTGGCCGCGTTGCTTCCACCCGAGGACGAGGAGAAGGTAGCGGTCACCTTTTCTTCACCACTTGAGAGATACATTTGCTCTCCGAACTTGCCGTATCCGGTGCCGGTGTACTCCCATTCAGCATTACCATCCAGACCAACGTCCAGATATGGGTCCAACAGGGCATTTCCCTCGGCAGAGCCATATGTGCTGATATCCACTGTGGCATCGGAGATGGGGACGTCCCTGTTCACCTTGACGTAATATGAGGTGTCAACGCCTCCGTTGGTGGGAATCCTGATCTCGCCTCCTTCAAGTGGAGATCCCACATCATCATACAGTGAATGCGTCACCTCTCCACCCCCAGCAGGTAGAATGGAGATAAGACCACTGACAAGAAAAACCGCTACCAACGCTATGGCCAAGAACCTTTTCATCGAATTTCCTCCAACAGCTGAGATACATCAACTTGCAACAGGGCGATCCCTGCTAATGAGGGAAAATAGTAAAAGTATATATAAATCTTCTATGTGGTCTGATTTTCCTAGTATATATATGTATAGGCCATCGTCTCCGCCCCCGGTCAAAAGCACACGCTCCGAACCTAACTCAATATTAATTGCTAACCCGCTACTTTCGCAACACGCGATAACCTGAACGACCCTTTGCATCTAAGGTCAATATGGGCCTTTGATCGATCTAATTGTTACGACCGGGTCGTATGGGCTTCACTACCTGGGGTCCTGCTGGTCTGATCAGGGCCGCCTGGGGAGAGATCCCAGGTCTGATCACAATGCCACCGCTATGTGGAGGGAGGGCGGCCATTGCGGGGCCGCCCAATGCCGGGGCAGGAAGGATAGCCGGCCTAACGGGGGTTGGCGATGGGCCGTATCTCAGGGACGCAGGCTTGAGAGTGGGATTATTTGAACCCGAAGCAAGATCACCAAGGAATGGGATCTTCTCGGATAGACGGGCCAGCGGAAGCTTTTCCATGACCTCATGGACCTTCTCCCTCCTCCTCTGCTGGGCAGATTGATACCTGGCCATCCTCTTTGGATCTTTTGACGCCTTGGTCTTGTTTACCAGAGCATATGCGCTGATCGCGCTTATTAACAAGGCCAATACCGCAAGTGCCCATAATGTTATCGGGACAGCATAGCTGGTCTCCTCAACATCTCCAGAAGCACCATCTCTCACCTTCGGACCTCCATCGTTGTAACCATCGTCATCCCCATCATTCCAGAGCATGGGATCATATGGATGTGTGTCTGCGCCCTCATCTGCAAAACCGTCTTTGTCAGAGTCCTTTATCCAGCCCTTGACCGTTGGGAATAGATCCTCATTATCACCGACACCATCTCCATCCGTGTCAACCCATTCAGACGGGTTATATTCGAAATCATCCTCCACGTTGAACCAACCGTCCTTGTCGAAATCCATATCAGGTTGTTCAACTATCCTATCGATGGAGATCGATACCTCGGTCACCGCATACGTCTCACCGTCCCAGGCCCTTACCAGGATGGTCTTGCCTTCCTGTCGGGAGCCCGTCCCCTCGGCTATCAGGGTTATTCCCCAGCTGTTGGTTCCCACGGCCGTTATCCAATCGTCGTTCCAGAATATCTCCACCCACTGGATACCCTCGACATCATTGGCAGTACCCATTATGGAAAACAGCCCCGGATCGACAAGGGTGTTTTCTAATGGCCTCACGATCTCCACTGAAGGGGGATCGTTGATCCCCCGAACCTGCAAGTTGACCTTTGTCTGCCTGGTGAATTCACCATCTGTTGCCGAAAGGGTGATGGTGCTCCATCCGTTCCAATTCTCGACGATCGGCTGGAAGGACAATATATGGGTGCCGTCCTCCATCGGTGCAACCTTGAAATCCACAAAGGTCCTATTCGTTTGTTCGATCTCGACGATGGAAAGATCCTTGATGTCGTTATCGATATCAACGATATACTGTGTAAGTTCCACTATATTGATCTCACCCTGGTCCTCGTTCACGTACTGATCTTCTACGGTCAGCCAGCTGAGCTCATCGTTGACGTTAAGAACTTCCACCAGGAATTTGATCCTTGGATTCTTTATCAGGTTCCATTCTACCCGATCCGTCGCGTACATGGTAACCTCTACTATCCCGTTCCAGTCCGATAGGCGGTCCATCTTGACCACCAGCTCATTGGAGGATCTCACCCAATCGATCTCAAATCCTGCAGATCCATCATATTCGTATATCAAACCCGAGAGGTCCGGGATCGGGAGAAGTGAGAGATAATCCCCGTCAACATCCTTGAAGAGCTCATGATCGGCAAGGTCCAGGACGACCGTCTCCTCGGACCCCTCATACGCATACAAGGTCGGAAGGGATTCCTGCGTTCTGAGTGGAACATCATTCACCGGCTCTACCAATATCTGGAAGATCGGCGAAATAAAGGTTCTGGAAGGGACACCTCCAGGGCCCCCATTATCTGTCACGGTTATCTGCCCCGTGATCTCAGGCACCGCGGAGTATTTTGTAAAGAAATTCACCGTTCTTTCTGAATCCACCACGATCTGATCCTGATCGTTTATGTAGGCATATATCTTATTCGCCTTGGAGCCGGCCAGGACGATGTCGAATTCCAGATCGCCAACGTCCGTGTAATCATCCGTGAAGAACTCTTTCAGGTCATATCCGAACGTTTTCAGCTCATCCTCTTTCAATTCCAGATCTGGTAGCGTTTGGGTCATCCGTGGTTTCGCATTGTATTCCACGTTCAATCCGCTCAGATATGCCATTCCGGAGCTCCGCGCACCCACCCCAATATATATTCTGATCTGGGGTTGGCTCGGGTCGGGAAAATCTGGTACGAGCCTGTCGATCACCTTTGATAACAACTTTCCGGTAGAATCATGCTCAATGGTCACAGTGGCCTCATATCTGATGTCGATAGACTCCAGGGTGATCCTTCCAAAGGTATCGGAATGGATCTCCATGGGTACGTTGACCATCGACGTGCCCCATGCATCCTCTGTTACCGCGGACGGCAAACTGGTATCAAGATATTGTTGAAGGCTGGTTGTTATATTGAAGATGTGGAGGTTCTTGAACTCCCCGTTCTCCTGAATATCATTGGTTGCCGCGTTGGCCCCAACGTCGAGTCCCACATTCTCCGGATAGAATACTTTCATCTTCCAGGAGGCGATGTTGTTGGATGAGCTTGATGAGGATATAATGTCAACAAGGCCATCTGAATCCAGGTCAGCAGCGGTCATACCACAAGATCCGGAATAGGTGCCAACGTTATGCCTGATAAAGCCCTTGGAGATATCATCCGGTTCCTCATACCAGTAGACGGTGGTGCCGTAATTGAAGAAAATATCAACGTAACCATCATCCCCCACGTCACCGGACGTTATGTGGCTGGAACCCCCGGACCTTAAAATTTTCGTCCCCCATGAACCCCGGTTCTCCGGGTTCTGATAGAACCTCGTATAGGAGTTATCACCCACGACGACATCCGTCCAGCCGTCAGCCCTGGGTATCGCCATTATCGTGTGTGGATACCTCAGGCCGCCTCCTATCAGAGAGCTGGACCATGTACCGGTTGGGTTGCTGTTCTTGTAATATAATGCAGACCCGCCGCTCCAGGAACCGGAGACCACCAGGATATCATTGTCCCCGTCGCCATCCATATCTCCGCCATAAATGCCTCTGGCATAGGAGATCCCTGGTGCGATGTTGTAGATGGGCCAGGAATCTACCTTTGGGTCCGATGGCGCCTGCCACCATGCAACCAGGCCGTCCCTCCATCCATACCTGCTCTGGGCAATATCCATCTTCCCATCGCCGTCGATATCACCTGCCCACATCCCATAGGCGGACGCATATCCTTGGCTGAACCTGTCCACTATCAGGTACTGGCTCCAATCGCCCAATGGATCGCCGGGATTCTCGAACCAGAATGCCGAACCGCCGTTTCCAAATGCGATGATATCGGCGTCCCCATCTGCGTCAACATCTCCCCAGAATACTTTTTTGGGATTGCCCATGGCACCCACTTTATGAATGCCCCCCACACCATCAAACGGGCTTCCATCGTTCATCCAGAGCCCCACATAACCTGTGGAATAGCCCACGAAGGCGAGATCATCATTCCCATCCCCGTCTACATCGTAGGCATCAACATCCTGTATGTTCTTCACCCCACCGTCGCTGACCCAGAAGGTCTCAAAGGTCATGTTCCCGCTATCTTTGTTAATGAACAGGACAAGCTGGGATGCTGAATATCCAGAGACCATAACATCCTTGTCCCCATCCTTGTCGTAATCCCAGCAGACGAACGTCTGGGGTGCTATGACGTTCTTTCCAAGAAGGTTCTTGGTCCAGGAGGTGGGTGAATTCTGGATGTATACGCTCACCTCAAAAACACTTGAGCCGCCCGAGACGATTATGTCATACTTTGTATCATTGTTCACCTTCTCGATGTAGACATACCTGCAGTGAGGTATCCCGCTGGCTACCGTTGTCTTCGTAAATGCCATATTACTGTTCTGAAATAGGTAAAGCTTCCTCTCTCGATACGTTCCAACGACCACGTCATCGTAACCGTTTCCGTTAACATCGGCCACGTCCAGTGTGTAAGCCTGGTCGATAGTGCTATCCTTTCGGGAAGTGGACCATGAACCCGTGTTCTTCGGATTGGTGTAGATGTACAATCCGCGATATCTGTTGTATGAACCCCACGTATACTGGGACGACACACCAACCGCAACGTCCATGTAACCATCATTGTTGAAGTCACCCACATCCATTGCACTGTAGACGTACTGGTAATAATTATACGGCTGTGAGCCAATGACCCTGGCACTCCAGCCCGATGTTGTATTTGGGTTGGATGGGGCCTGGAACCAGTACACCCACTTGCTGTAATAGTAATAATAGTAATACCAAGGGGCTACCACGACATCTGGATTTCCATCATTGTTGATATCGGTTATCCTGACCCTCCCGGCGTAGCCGAAATTCGAATAGAAGGTATATCTCGTCCAGGAGGTTCCCCCGTTGTTCCTGAAATACGTGATGTACCCATATCTGTAGTTCCGATAATTGGAGGTTACCACATCCAGATCTCCGTCGCCATCCATATCCGCAACATCAAGGCCATAACAATTGCTCACGTAGGAGCCGGAAAAGATCGTGTGAACTTTCCAGTCAACTGTCTTCGCCCCATCCGGATTCTCCAACCAGATTATCCTGCTGCTGCCGACATCAGATGCGATGATGTCCATATACCCATCTCCGTTGACGTCGCCATATTCCATTGCAAAGGCAGAGAGGTCC
>JAGLEG010000070.1 GCA_023145185.1 Thermoplasmata archaeon | reverse complement strand
CCCGTTCGTCGGGATCGTCGGGTTCGTTGGATTGATCATACCCCACCTGCTCAGAAGGGTCGTGGGCCCGGACCACAGGATACTGATCCCCGGCTCCGCCCTCCTGGGAGGTACGTTCCTCATCCTGAGCGACCTGGCCTCCAGGGCGCTCACGGACATGATCATACCGCTGGGGATCATAACCGGCCTCCTAGGAGGGGCCTTCTTCATCTACCTTCTCATGGTAAGGAGGGAGGCCTGATGCTGAGGATATCACACCTGAACTTCTCCTACAACGGGGGTCCAGCCGTCCTCAAGGGGATCGACCTCAAGGTAGAGGAGGGGCAGTTCATGGGTATACTGGGGCCAAACGGCTCGGGAAAATCCACCCTGCTCAGGTGCATTACGAGGTCAGAGAGGGTGGAGGCCGGAAGAGTGTTCCTCCGGGGAAAGGATATCAATTCGATCGGCAGGAGGGAGATGGCAAGGATGGTGGCGGTCGTCCCACAGGAGGAGCTCCACGAGTTCCAGTTCACCGCTCTGGAGGTGGCCTCCATGGGGCGTTATCCTCATCTAGGGAGGTTCGAGTTCGAGAGCCCGGTACACGGACGCATCGTTGAGAAGGCCATGCGAAGTACTGGAACCTGGGTCCTTCGCCACAAACAGATCACCTCCCTCTCCGGCGGTGAGAAGCAGAGGGTGGTGATCGCAAGGGCGCTCGCACAGGAGCCCTCCCTGCTGCTCCTGGACGAGCCCACCAAGAACCTGGACATATCCCATACACTGGAGATCCTATCGTCCATGGAGAGGATGAACTCAAAGGGCGATCTTACGGTCGTGGCGGTGTTCCACGATCTCAACCTGGCTGCCAGGTACTGCAACAGAGTAGTGCTCTTGAAGGAGGGCAGGGTGAGATACGACGGGGCGGTGGACCAGGTTCTCAACAGGAAGGCGATACTGGACGTGTTCGGTGTGAATGTGGGGGTACGAAGGGGAGATCCACTCAGGATAGAGATACTCTGAAAGCCCATTAATTCACCCCCCTCCCCGTATCTCTTTATTAACACCACCACATCTCACCAACTCCCCCTGGAGATCATTCTGTATGGAGATGTTCTGTAGAAGATGCAAGAGCATACTGGTCTGGGACTTCACCGGTGGAAGGCGGGTGAAGAAATGCACCAGATGCGGTTTCATCGACGAACCCCTGCCTCTGGAGGAGGAGGAGGGGCCCTCCATTCCGAAGGTGAGAAAGGGAGTTGCTCCACGGTCCAGGGAGGGCACAAGAAGGTCGCTTCGGGACCACATCCTTGAGGGAGATGGAGAGGAGAGAGGGCCTGGAGTAAAAGCGAGGAGTGCGCCTGTCGGATCGGGAGCGCCTGCACCGGATATGTTTCCCTTTGATACTATCAGGCCGGGACAGGAGGAGTTCCACAATGACGTCGCAGATGCTATCGCAAATGGCGGCATCCTGATCGCCTCGGTCCCCACGGGCATAGGCAAGACCGCCGCCGCCCTATCCCCCGCTGTCGAGGATGCCCTCAAGATGGGCGGCCTGGTGCTTTTCATGACCTCCAAGCAGTCCCAGCACACCATAGCCGTTGAGACCCTGAGAATGATCTCGGAAAGAACCGGAAAGAAGATCAAGGTCGTTGATGTGATATCCAAGCAGGCCATGTGCCCCAGGGACCTCTCCCACCTTCCAAACTACGCATTCAATTACCTGTGCAGATCACAGGCCAAGGATAGAACATGTCCCTATTTCAAGGCGGCCCCCGGTGCGCTTATCCGGGAGATCAAGGGAAGGATAATGGACGTATCGGAACTTCAGGAGGAGGCGGTGAGGCACCGGATCTGCCCGCACAAGGCGGCTCTGGAGGCTGCAAAGGGCGCCCACGTCCTGATCTGCGATTTCAACTACCTCTTCTCGGACCTCACCGACATCGTGCTTGCCGGGCTGGGCAAGGACCTCTCCGACCTGGTCCTCATAGTGGACGAGGCTCACAACCTCCCTGACAGGATCAGGTCCCATCAGAAGGATGACCTCTCCATGTACGGCCTGGATGAGGCGGTCATCCAGGCCGGGCGGAACAGGAGGATCAAACCCCTGCTGAAAAGGATCAGGGACATCATAGTATCGGAAGGGGAGAAGCTCCTGACGGGAAGCGGGGAGAAATTGGTGGACAGGCGGGAGCTGGTCTCACATCTGAGAGGTGTGTTCCAGGAGACCATAGACGGCTCCTTCGACCTGGAGGACCTGATAGAGATACTGGAGGAGGAGGGGAAGAGGAGGAAGGACCCGGAGGAGGATAACCCGCTGCTTCACCTCTCGTCGTTCCTCAACAATATCCTCTCCAATTCGGAAAGCCACATACTGTTCTTCTCGATCCCCGAGGGGAAGGATGAGGATTCCATGAAGCTGACGTTCAGGAGCCTGGACCCCGGCGAGATAAGCGGCAGGGTGTTCAAGGGGTGCAGGTCGGCCGTCCTAATGAGCGGAACCCTCAAACCACCCTCGATGTTCGGAGATATACTGGGTATTGCGAGGGGCAGAAGGGTGGAAAGGGAGTACCCATCCCCGTTCCCACGGGACAACAAGCTCGTGCTGGTGGACAGGTCGGTGACGACCGCCTATGCGAGAAGGTCCAGGGAGATGTATCAGAAGATCGCGGACCGCATCACCAGGATCGCATCGTCATCGCCGGGAAATATTGCCGTCTTCTTCCCCTCATACAAGATCATGTGGAATGTGAAGGACCATATCCCGCACATGCCCAGAAGGATGTTGGTGGAGAGTAAGGAGATGTCCAAATCCCAGAAGGAGGGGCTTGTGGAGGACCTGATAAGGTCGAAGAGAGGGCGGGGGGCCGTCCTTATGGGGGTCATGGGCGGCTCCCTCTCTGAAGGTGTAGATTACAGGGACAATATCCTATCCACGGTGGTGGTCGTCGGCCTCCCCCTTGCGCCTCCCTCCCTGGAGGTGAAGGCG
>JAGLEG010000007.1 GCA_023145185.1 Thermoplasmata archaeon | reverse complement strand
TGATGAGAAGTGTGCATGTATGCATCATTTTCTTCCTTTATGATCCATGTATATCTTCAATGCTCTCTCACTGGTCATCCAGCGATGCCCCGATAAAACTCCCGGGAGCTCCCCCTGCTTGCATCTCAAACCAAGATAATTTGGATCATATGGTCCCAAAGAGGAGGCCCTTTTCAGGTCCATCAATTCATCCTCAGCAGTGCCGGTCCCGTCAAGCAGGTCCAGGAGGCTGGATCCCATCAGGCGTTCGATCATTGATGTCAACGGATCAAGATCGCTAACACCGGCGCTTGCCAAGGCATCCAGATAATCATCCCTGTCATTGGGCAGTATATGGATCGGAGGCCAGTTATGTTTCAGCAGGTGAAGGTTCATTAACAGCCTCCCAACCCTTCCGTTCCCATCCCGGAATGGATGTATTGTCTCGAAATTATAATGGGACCATGAGGCCACACGGAATACATCATCTCCCATTGTATCCTTGACGTGATACTCGCTGATCAGATCCTCCATCATCGGAATGACCTTTTCCATTCTTGGAGGTGTGAAATTTGCACCTTCGATCCTTACATTGACGCGCCTCCACATACCTGCATCGGGAAGCACTCCTCTGAAAACCCCTTCGTGTAACTCCAGGATGGTGATCAGGTTAATGGGGTGTTTCATCCTTTCTACCATTCCCCTGAAGGTTCTCTCATGCTGAACAGTTTCAAGAACATCCCTTATCGGTCGGTCTTTTATACTTCTCTCCTCAAGAAGGATCTTCTTTGCATCGTTCCAGGTTATCGTCGATCCCTCTATCGCATTGGTGCCCCAGGTGTTCAAGGCGGAGGATCTCTTCCACACCTCTTCAGGAATGTTGGAGAGATCAACTCTTTCAAGTAATACCGATCTTAGTTCTGATAATATGGCTTTATCCATTATTTAAGGACAAAACATAGAAAGTATATAAAGATGTATGGCATTAATAGGCACATATCACTTCAACGTATTGATAAGTGCACACTTTGAAGTGTGCA
>JAGLEG010000069.1 GCA_023145185.1 Thermoplasmata archaeon | reverse complement strand
TTTCCACAATGGTCCCGGCCCTGCGCTTTCCCTTACGTCCGGGCGGGACATCGTAAGAGACAACATGTTCATCGATAACAATGACCAGATAGAAGGTCTGGACCAGATATCTGCGACCGAAGGGACGATCGTCTCAGATAACTATTGGTCCGATCATAATGGTACATGCGACTTCCTAACGGGAGTGATCGATACACCACATAAGTACGACACATCACCCATCGCGTATATCCCGAAAGGGATCACCCCCCCACCCGAGATCTTGGAGGTCTTCAAGGCAGAAGACGATGTCGTTGTGAGTTTCGATCACCCTGATGCTGTTGAGCACATGATCTACAGGGCGCCTGCTGGTGGTGAGTATTTGGAGCTATCGGTTGTAACTGGAGATGTGAACCAGTACATCGATGACACTGCCCTCGACCTCGCCAACTACTCCTATATGGTCCAGTCCATCACGGACCTTGGTTTGACGTTCCCATCCGACCCCGTTTCATATCTGGTCGATCGGACGTCACCGGAGCTTGAGATACTCTCTCCCCTGAACGGGTCCTGGTCCAATGAGGACGTGATCCACGTCAGCTGGAATTACTCCGATACAGGGATTGGAGGGTGCGAGGTGTACCTGTTGATAGATGGTGACCACCCCCCACTGCTTTCCAGGAACCTCTCATACAACATCACCGGTCTGGAGGAGGGACATCACAAGGTGAAGCTGACCGTGGTCGACATGTACGGAAACTCTGTTGAAAAAGAGGTTCATTTCTCCATTGACAGGACAGAACCCTTCGTCGAATCCATTCTCCCTGATGGTGGTCAGCTCTTCAATGGAAGGGACATTTCCGTCCAGGACCGCGTATGGGATGAGAATGGCCTATCGAGCATAGAGAGATACTTGGACGGCGAGCTGATTGACCAATATCCCACGGATGGGATCCTTCGCGACGTCGCCGAGGGAGACCACGAACTGGTCATAACTGCCTTCGACCTGGCGGGGAACGGCGCCACGGCCAGCGTTAATTTCACCGTGGACCTCACACCTCCAAGGGTGATCTCCGTCCTTCCCCACGAGCCGATGATCGATGTGGATACGAAATTCATTATCATCAGCTTCTCAGAGAAGATGGACCCACGGATGGTGAGCTTTTCGCTCAATGGAAGGGAGGTAGCCTTCCAAGATGGTTTATGCAATACTTTCCAGGTCTCAACCTACCTTCTGGAGGAGGGATCTGAGGTCAACCTCTCGATATCGGGTACCGACCCTGCGGGCAACCGGCTTGAGGACGTATGGTTCCTGTTCACTATGGGCGAGAGGTTGAACAAGGTGGAGATCAGGGTCAGGGACTCATTGGATGGGACGTTGATCAAATCTGTACTGAACGTCTCCATAGGTGGGGTCGGAGGTTCGGTGGTGACGGTGGAGAACGGAACGATACTGCTGTACCTACCATTGGGACATCACACTTTCATAATCTCGGGAGAGGGATATCAGGAGTTCCGTTACGAGTTCGATCTCAACGGGGACCTTGAATATGAACTGGAGATAGACAGGGTGGAGGAGGTAGATCCTGTCGAGAATGAGGAAGAATTTCCATATCTGCTGATCGTCATGCTCGCTGTGACGATCATACTGATCCTGTTCTTCTACATCGTACCTGCAAAGCTCGCTGCGAGATATCCCTCCGACGAGGAGTGAACTATCTCGTAATACTGTTGCCGAAATGGTCTGATCCTGCCCTGCTTTTCTGCGTGTTTTCACCAATTTGAGAATTATCGTTTCTTAAGTACATCCTGAAATCGTACGATTTATATAGAACCACTTTGTACGGGGGACCGACCAGAATTGATGGCCCGGAGGGCCTTCAAGGTTTAACACCCCCCATCAGCCCTTTCCAACAGGGGTCGGCAGGGGGGATCGGAGGCAATCAAGATGTCAGTCGATGAGATAATGGACAGGGTAATTAGCAGAAATCCCGGCGAGAAGGAGTTCCACCAGGCTGTCAAGGAGGTCGTGGAGTCCCTGGAACCGGTGATCAAGAAGAAGCCTGAGTACGCAAAGGCCAGGGTCCTTGAGAGGATCGTCGAGCCCGAGCGTCAGATCATGTTCAGGGTCCCCTGGATGGATGATAGCGGCGATATAAACGTGAACAGGGGTTTC
>JAGLEG010000068.1 GCA_023145185.1 Thermoplasmata archaeon | reverse complement strand
CCAGGTCCAAGGTCCGGCAGGCGCGGATCAGGCACATGAGGGGGGAGCATGAGGATGCTATCAGGGAGTATCTTGAAGTTCTGGACCTCGCACACGGACACGGGCAGTTCATCCTTGAATCCAATGCTATCAGGCATCTGGGGTCCATATGCTACATCCAGGGGGACGTGGACTGTTCCGAGGAGTATTACGAGAGGGCGATGGAGATCGCCAGGGAGACCAATTCCAAGGAGTGCCTGGCCAACGCCTATTCCATATCATCACTTCTGTGTAAACTGAAGCACGACTACACCCGATGCGAGACGCAGATCAGTGCGAGCATGAGGATATACGACGAGCTGGGAGATAATAATCAAAGGCTCAGGGCGATGAACAACCTCGCGTGGATATACTCTCTTCAGAACAGATGGGAAGAGGCGCTTGATATCTGCGAGGAGATGACCGCCGTGGCCAGGACGACGGGGGATTTCCTTCATACCGGATTCGGCCTGATCAACAGCGCTGACATACTCGTCCACGAGGGAAGGCTGGATGATGCCGAGAAGAAGCTGGAGGCGGCCTATCGGCAGTTCATCATACTGGACGAGAAGAGGCTCACCCATTTCGCCGAGCAGGTGTACGGGACGATGTACAAGAAGAGGGGGGAGATCGACAGGGGCAGGGAGTTCTTCAACAGGTCCATCAAGGGGTACAGGGAGAACAATATCATCAACCACCTTCCGGAGGTGTATTACGAATTTGGGGGCATGGAGGAGGAGGACGGGAACGTCGAGAGGGCCCGGGAGCTCTTTGAGGAGGCGTTGGTATATTCCAGGCAGATGAAGGACCAGATGTGGCTGGAGAAGGTCCAGAAGAAACTGGACGGTTTTAGCTGATCCGGGAGATATCGGCTCTGGCCTGATGTCACCCTGACTTTGACATATGAATATTGATAATGGTCAAAGTTGGGATGCTATCCACATGATGCCCGGAGTGCTGTTCCATCTCCTCCATCACCGAATAATGGAGGGCGGGTGATGTTTCACAATTTCCAATTCAAGGGCCTATCTTTCAATATGCATCTTTCGATATCCTCCAGTGTGAATCCGGAGACCCCTGATCGTTCCATCCTATCCAATGCACCACCGGTAAACCCCTTCTTGGAGATTATAAATGGAAACTCTTTCCTCTTATCGTTATGCCAGTCTATCCTTTCGATATTCTCAAGCAACATATCCACCGTGGCGACCCCCACCTTTCGATCCCTCCATTTAACCTCTCCAACGCCCAACTTCTTCTCCTTTCGGGAATAGAACAGGATATCCACCTCGTTCCCGGAACGGTTCCACCAGGTTCCCACCTGATCCGGTTCAAAAGGGAATGATGATGTTTCGAACAGAAGGTCGACCATTACCCTTTCCATTCCGCTCCCGATCGATGCCCTCACCATATCCTTTTTTACCGCTGCCCTTCCATCCCTGTAGAGCCCGATCTTCGGATAGCAGATCTCAAACCAGAATTGGAAGAACGGGTCATCGATCCGATATCTGACATGTCTCGGCTTTCCAAAAATTGGTCTTTTCCTTCGAATTAGCTTCAAACCTTTCAGGGTCTCAAGGTATTTCGGGAGCATCTGGACCTCCATTCCGAGCTGTTCTGCTATACGGGTAGGTCCGCTCTTTCCCCTCGAGATCACCTCGAGTATCGAGAAATGGGTGTCCCAGGAAGAGCCGAATTCCTGAATTAGGACATTCTCTCCTTCCGGAAGAAATATGGAGCCGGGGGTGAAGACGTTCTCAATGATATCATCAATATTTTCGTATTCTTTCAACAGTTCAAGATATCTGGGGATCCCACCGAACAGTGAGTAGGTCTCGATGGAATCGGAGAAAGATAGACCGCCGTCCATCAGCATATTTATGGAGTGGACAAGTGGGAGCGGTTTCAGTTCCAGAACATTTGTCGATCTCCCGAATAGTGGTTCTTTCCGGTCCTCGAATATCTTTTTCATGATGCTGACATATGACCCGTCCACAATGAGATGCAGTTCGTTTTCGTTCTTTTTTTTATCGATCATCTCCTGCATGTCCGAAAATGCACCCTTGTCTATATGGTCCAGGTTCGAGATCTCATCGATGAAGATCACCTTCCCCTCCAGTCGGAAGATGTATTCCAGGAAATTCCTGAAATCCCTGAAGTGAGGAGAGAACCCCGTCTGTTCCTCAAGGAGCTCGGAGAGCTGGTCCAGGGCAAGTCTCATTCTCTTTCGTGGTATGAAAAACTCCAGGTGATCGATTCCCTTGAGGGCCTCTCTTATCAGCCTGGTCTTCCCGATCCTCCTTCTACCGGTGATGACAAGAAAACAGTGATCGCTCCTGATCGCATTCCTGATCAGATCGATCTCGTTCTTCCGGTTATAGAACTTGGAGGCTCTGTTTTTCATGTTTATACCAAGTCTGGATAATCCTGAAATGGTTTATACTTTTTCATTGTATTTTGGACTGACCCCCGATAGTGGACACTCCGTGCAAACCAGATGGAAATGGACTATAGATTTTCGACATCATTTATAAATAAAGTGTGATCCAGATGATAATGACTTGACATACTCAAATTAACCATCATGAGAAAACTCGCTTGTTTTACAGATTACGACGCCCTTATAATCGCCGAGTTTCAACAAATGATTGTCACCAGTGATCAGAAAGCTAACATTGCCCAAAACAGCTGTTTCAAGAATATGATCATCAGAAGGATCTTCTTTAATTACATCGAGAGCACCAGTAGTAATTACCAACTCAGAAAAGGTAAAGATCTCTCTGATGAAAGACCGAGATAAATGTTCTTCAACTCTAAATTTTCGGATAAGGACCTTCTCTACTTCTTCAAGAATGAATGAGGATACAACCAATTTGACCTTCCCTTCCTTGCACAGTCTGAGTAGATCTCTCTCACGCCCTTCCCAGAAAAAGGATGAAATGAATACATTAGAATCCAATACCACTCGCTTCACTAAGTTAACTCCCCTCGTTCCTTAATTCTGAGATCGCTTTGAGTATCTCCTTCCTGGATATCTTTTTCTTCTTACCGATGGCTGAACCTTTTTTCAATATCTCTTCGAATTCACTCACCGAGGGTACTTCAAGTTTCTTCAGAACAAGTGTATTGCCTTCACCGTACATTGCAAATAGCTCACCTTCTCTAAGATCGAGAAGATCTCGAAGGTCCTTTGGTATTACAATCTGTCCCTTTGAAGATAGTCTGGTTATCTCGATTTCGCTCATAGTATCATTATATTGTAAGACAATCTTACTATTTCAATATTCTTGTATCAACGAACCTTTTCTCATTGTGAACAATAATGTTCATATCATCAATTGTATCCCAACTTTGATAGATCTAATCTAATCTGAGCCTCTCAATGTTGGGAGAGGCCTCACTTTGACACATAATTTTTACTCATATGTCAAAGTTAGGCTATGTCTTTCAAACCTTTGGCAAATCTCTTCGAGATGCTCAATTCATATAACGCAGATGAGGCTGACAAATATACACCTCATTCGTTATCAAGGAAATCGTCAAGTTCATCCACAGTGAGAGATTCTCCTGATCTCATCTCTTCTACGATCTTACGGTGTTCATCAAGGACCTGCTTGTAATAATCCTCTTCTGAGATCTTATTCATAAGATCATTTAGAACCTCATCGAAGGTCATATTCGCATGCTTGTAATAAACAAGCCTTTCATATGTCTGAGGATTGACATTGATTGTTTTGTATGTCATTGTAACAATAGCTACCATAGTTATCATAACTATATAACATTATCGTTAACAATCGAACAATAATCACTCAACCAGGAAAAATCTGAAATTGTCCGAGCATTAATGTTCGGGTCTTCGACCAGTGACCACACCCACATCAATCCGGCACTACAGCCGGCTGATCCTCCCAACTAATAAAAATCAGCCGGAGATGTAAATATCATACCGGATTGATTTAAACGTAATTAGATCAGTAACAATCTTCTGGAAAAACATATATGTGTGTAAAATGATTAGTGCGTATAGGCTGAAAATGGTGGAGGAAGCAGATGTCACCCCGAAGTAGAAAAAAAGAGGAAGACACAATTGAGGTCGAAGTCGATACATTGGAAGAGGAATGGGGTGACGTATTAGACGAACTCAGCAATTACTAGAGGTACCCACTGTGGAGGATATTATTAGAATCCACGATATTCGAGTTACTAAAGCTAATCAGAAAAAACCTGAGTCCACACAAACGGGCACTCCTCCTTCAGGATATGGACAGATCGAAAATCTTCTCGATAGAGTTCAAACTTATGATATTCCAGCAACATATCGAAATATTGTAAAAACCGCTGCCCGCCTTTATGAGGGGATCTCAAGAAGACATCCTTTCGTAGATTGCAATAAGCGCACAGCTATTGTAACGGTGTTTGAGACGTGTTTAATGAATCGATACTACCTTCGTAAACTTGATAAAAAGGAAGAAGTGGATTTTGCACTGAAAGTGGCCTCTACTGATCTGGATGAATTTGGATTTGAAGAAATATGCAAACACTTTGATGAAAGAATAATTCCGTACAAAACATTCGCAGCAAAAAGATTTGCGAATAATAACCTTAGATGCCCTTATTGCGGTTCAGAACACAAATTGATCCCTGGCATATGTCAATGTGGAAAACAGCTGATGAAGATCCGGATTACACACCAGAGTATAATCAACAAATATACCTTTATCTTCACAATCAAAGAATTATCGAGATTAAGAAAAATCAAATGATCTCCCTGCTTCCTCGATTCGAATTCACAGGACCCTTATTAAAAAAGAAACATTCTGAATGTACAAGAAAATGGTTGACCGATGTAGATGACCGTCAATCCAGGAGTTCGGGTATGATCTCCTTCCACCTTCTAACCTCGCTTAGAAAAATCTCGTCTTCGGGACATCTTTTTTCTCCGGCCATCATATAAAACAATGAATCCATTTGTATATAAACCTAACTTTAATTTTGTCACCGCCAACCAGATAGAAATCGATCATGGGCATCAACACAACATAAAACTGACATCATGTTCCAGGTCGAAAACGGGAAATAACAGGTCGAATTATGGGACGAGCTTGAGTGTTTCCGGGGGCAACTTATAACGATTTTACCATTCATTATCAAGGGTTTTATCTGCATTATATCGATCTTTTCAACGATCCGTGGGCCATTTCACGGAACAACCCTAGGCCTTTTTCCGGGACGATGTAGAAATGTCCACTTATAAGCCGGTAGCCGGGGGAAATCTCCCTTGCTCCTCACCGGCAATTCACAATCCTCGATGGATATTTCGCATTGCAAAATACCGTTCAACCTAGTCTATTCACTTGCATCTGTGGGATTCTTACCATTTCGTCGCACTCACCCCTGATCCACCCACGCTTTATTCATAAATGAAACTGCTCCCACGCTGATCAGCTTCCCTTCATTTCTCTTTACGTGATCGTCATGAAGAGTTCAGGGAAATCATTTCTTCTTGTATCCGAATTTCTTGTCATATTTACCGTGATCAATAATATCCAAGACAAATGCTATGATCTCGATAACACTCTCTCCTTCGGTCAACGTATACAACATTCTCCAATGATTTGATAACTCAACTCGAAAAAGGTTTGTGACCCCATATTTATCCGTATATTCAATGGGTATCA
>JAGLEG010000067.1 GCA_023145185.1 Thermoplasmata archaeon | reverse complement strand
GTTGTTAACTACTACTTCATATCAGCCTCCAACGTTCACGGTGAAGGGCCTTTTTCCGGCACGGTGAGCTCACTGGCCAGCGGCCTGCCAGGAAGGGTAGAGGGCCTTTCCGCCCATCTCCTCCCCCACGGCCTGATCCTCACCTGGGGAGATGTAGATCACGATGGCGGGTCTGCCATAAGCGCATACAGGATCTACAGGTCGGAAACGCCCTACGAGGATGGAAGGGCGGTCCTTGAGAAGATACCCTCGGGCACCAATGAATACGAGGATACCACGATAGAGGTGGGAACGACATATTACTACTGGATCTCGGCCGTTAACGAAAACGGTGAGGGGCCCATGTCCAACGTATCGTCGGCCCTGCCCGCGGTCGTGCCCGGAAGTATAGACACTGTGTTGATCGGCTCCTCTCTGTCCAGGATCAGCCTGCAGTGGAAGGCCCCAGATAACGATGGTGGAATGAATATCATCAATTACCGGGTCTACAGGGGAACCAGTACGGCCGACCTCAGGCCATACACCATTGTGGACGGTGGAACGACATCGATCCTGGATGATCTGCTTGATCAGCAGGCGGAATACTTCTATTCCGTTTCAGCCATCAATGAGATCGGGGAAGGGGCCATGTCAAATATCGTTTCAGCGGTGACGACGGGAGACCCGGACGGACCACAGATCACCTACGCCGGATCGGGCAGATCGTCCATCTCCCTGAGGTGGGAACCCCCGGTGAACGATGGAGGCTCCCCTGTGGACCGATATCTTGTGGAGCTGGAGGTTAAGGGTGCGGGGATCCAAGAGGAGCACGCCACCAAGGACACGCAGATCACGGCAGTGGGGCTCGTTGAAGGCAGGATCTACGCCGTTCAGGTGACCTGTATCAACAGTAATGGCGGCATGGGTACGTCCGACATCCTCTATCTTCTGGTCGGCGATCATGCCGACCCGCCAAAGAGCATCGACGTCAAGGGTGAGGATGGATACGTTATCCTGACCTGGGAGGCACGGTCCCTCGAGAGCATACCCGTCACATCGTACCGTATATACATGAAGGACGGAGGCGAACTATTCTTTTTCAAGGAGGTCCCATCAGATGATCGGAAGCTCACCATAGAGGGATTGATCAACGGGGTCCACTACGGCTTTGCCATAAGCTCGGTGAACGAGAAGGGGGAGGGATCGCTCTCCACTGAGGTCTTTGCCACACCCGCCGATTACCCGGACCCCGTGAAGGAACTGTGGATAGAGGATACAGGAGATGGGTACATTTCCCTCATGTGGGAGCCCATCGATTACGATGGCGGGATGGAATTCGATGGATACCAGGTCCTGAGGGGGACGATATCGACCAAACTTGTCAACGTACTGGAATCCACCACAGAGAACGAGTTCCGCGATATCAATGTAGATAACGGGGTCCTTTACTACTACCAGGTCAGATCGATCCCCAATACGGGGGACAATATTGGAAAGAGCGAGATCGTTCAGGGGGTGGCAATGGGCTCTCCTTCAAGGCCCGGCGACCTCAATGCGGAGGGGACCACGGACACGGTCTCCCTGACGTGGATGGCCCCCGCCGATGACGGCGGTTCCCCGATCACCGGATACCTGGTGTACAGGGCGGTTGGCTCCGGCGACATGGAGCTGTACGCCACCCTTGACCACAACGAGACCACATTTGAGGACCTTGACGTTTCCGAGGGGTCGTACACCTACCGTATCGTACCATTTTCGGATTTCGCGAATGGGGACTGGAACGAGATCACCGTTACGATCCCCTCCAGGACCGGGATGGCTGCAGGGCTTGGGGCCCTTGCGTTCATCCTCCCCCTGATCATCATACTTGCCGTTATCTTCCTCCCCGGCGTCATCAGGAAGAGGAGGGAGGAGAAGGAGAGGCTCAGGATGAAAATGGATGCAAAGGAGGCCCTGGACAGGGAAAAGAACCTTCTTGCCACCAGAAGAGGTGGCCCGCTCCTTAACGGAAGTGTCGGTGCCCCCGGCCTTCCCCCGGTAGGCCACCAGGCAGCTCCTTCCCTGCACGCCCTCAATCCCGCGGCGGTGGGGCCCGCCGGAAACGGCAGCCTGGACGAGGGATACATCCGGCCGAGCGACCTTAAGAAGAGAAAGGCAAAGGACAGGTCCAAATTGCTCAGGTCGGACGGGAAGTCCCTGTCGCATAGAGAGAGCGACATCAGCGGGCCAGATACCATGAAAGTGACCGAGAAGAAAGAGGATTGGCACGAACACAGACGGAAGGTCCTTGAGAAGGAGGCCAGCTCCACGTTCATCGGCCATCAGGATGAGGTCATCAAACCTCCCGGGGAGGAGAATATCCAGGAAGATGAGGTTATAAAACCTCCAAAGGAGGATATCGAGCCGGTCCTGGATATCGTGGAAGAGAAGATCCCGGATTGGAGCGAGGGGGATATGGAGATGAGCTCACCTCCAGACCCCGGGGACCCACACCTTGAGCCCGATGTGGATATAAACATCCCACAGGAAGAGGAGTTGGAAGAGCTTGAGGAGATGGAAGAGGTGGACCAATGATGAAGAGGATCACTTTTTCGATCTATATCCTGGTACTTTCCATGGTCATGGCGCCACTTGGCCTTCAGGAGGTGGCGGGCCTGGATGATGTGGAGATCGGGGCCACCCGATCCGAAGGCGGGACGGCATCGTCTTTCATTGTCGACCACGACACAATGGACCTCATGGGGAAGACGGGAAACATCTCCTGGGATGGCGGTATAGGCCTCTCCATGGAGAGGAATGAGCCGGTGCTTCTCGACCATCTCGAGGTGTCCCACCTCACCACGTTCGAAATGGGAAATGGACGATCCATACAGGAACAGGACGGGACCATATATCTGGCATACATCAAGAGGGACATCGCGTCCGATTGGATATCCTTCTGGCTGATACTCTATTACGAGGATGAGGGCGTATGGGATATTCCGGTGCTTGTGAACAATTACACTTCGGCCTCCCGGGGAAGGGTCAACCTCCTGATCCACGATGACAAGATCTTCTACCTGATGCACGTACATGAGAGCGGGGGGAAGGGCATTATCAATGCGAAATGGGCGCCCACCTCCAACTGGTACGATATATCCGGGGCCGAGCTGGCCAACCTGGACAGCTCCATACAGACCCTGGACATGATCGACCTTGTGGGTCACGGACAGAAGGTCTTCGCCTTCTGGACAAGGGACACTGGAAGCGGATACTTCTCCAGGTTCGACGTCGCCAACAGGGTGTGGAACAATCCGACCATACTCCCGTTCAACGTGGATAAGATCGCTGCTTTCTCCAGCGATATCACCGGTAGTTCGGCCATATACGTCGTCTATCAGAGGCCCGATGACCACAGATTGAACATCAGCTTCTCCACCAACGATGGCGCAGGCTGGTCACCCAGCCAGCTGATAACCGACTCGGGGAACGGCTTCGGATCCATATCGGTCGTGGAGTGTCAGGGGTCGATCCATATCTCACTCCTGTATGAAGATAACAACTGGTTGGCCTACACCAGATCGACGGATGGTTCCTCGTGGGACGACATCCGGACGCTGAAGGTCTTTACGGACAACGGCCTGGATGGTGTACCTCTGGCGCAGATCAGCGGCGACAGGTCGCAGATCGTGATCGCATACGAGGACGGGGGGGGAAGCGTCGCCACGCTTCTATCCGAAGATGGAGGCGATACGTTCCAGGATTGGCACACCTACGGTAACGGGGCGTCCCACTGCCCATCTTTTGACCTTGATAAGGGGCTGTTCACGATGATGAACGGGACCTCACTTGAGATGCGTCGGTTCATGCTCTCGGGCTCGGCCGACCTCCGCACCATACCTCTGACATCTGCAGGCCTCTCATCCTGGATCGATCTGGGTATCGAGCTGGAGGGGCTCGGTGACCTCGGGTCCGTGCAGTACAGGGTCATGTCGGGGAGGACCGGGGATCAGATCCACCCCCCGTTTGGATATATCGATATCACCCATGCCGGGGCGGGAATGATAGATGGACGGGAATATGACATCGTGACCGATCTTGAGGGAGATTGGACGGAAGGGGCCGCCCTCGTTGACAACATCATCATCGACCTCCACCTTGGGAGGGATCCTGATCATCAGATGACCTTCATCGGTATGGTGGTGAACTTCTCCACCTCTTTCCCCATGGATATCAACATATCCGGCGGCGACCTCGTCGCCCTCTCCCAGAACTGCGATGTAACGCCTGGAGGTGTCGTGCTCGATTCCAGCTTCGCTTCTGGGATCGTGGTGATCGGCCCGATCATCGCCGACTCGGAGTGGCCCGACGTACTGGGCATTGCAGTCACCTCCAACTACGGTGGTTCCACGGCAAGGGTCGAGCTGCTGAATGGAGAGATGGCAACGATACCCGGTTTCGGATTATCCGCATCATCCAGGGCCACGAACATGGGAACGGTCAACTACATCAAATGGAATGATAGGAACCTCAGGGACGTTCCGATCACGGTAGAGGTCCTCTACATCAAGGTGGTACTGTTCGCGGGTTCGGAAGGGGCCAGCCCTTCGCTCACCTCCCTGAAACTGACATCGTCCCTTCCTCCGACAATATTGTCGGTGGAGTACCCGGATGGCGAGATATTCCGGGGCGAACAGGCCGAGATCATCATTCGCGCAAACGACCTTGAGGACCCGGAGGAGGACCTCACCATCCAGCTTCTATGTAACGTGCCCGGTGAGGAGCTCCCTTCGGATGACCTCGTATCCGATGTTATCTGGACAGGGAACCACTGGAGCGCCATCCTCTACACGGACCCCACGGTGCCCACCGGCACATATACCTTCTGGGTAGAGGTCACAGACACCTGCGGCATATCCTCCATCGGAGGGGTGCTGGAAGGGGGCATCAGCGTCAGGAATGTCCCCCCAGATCCCCCATCCATTCACGCCTCTCCACCCTCCCTTCGCGTCGATTCGAAGCTCTCGGTCCTGGTGGACATTCAGGGGAGCGACCTGGAGTCGGACGTGGACGATCTCTCTTACATCTACCGATATTACAACGGAGGGGCCCTTGAACTCGAGGCCGCGGTGGATTCCCTGTACCACGAACCGGACGGCCTCACGTTCGTCAAGGGAGAGATGTGGACCATCCTCGTCTCCACCTTCGACACGATGAACGAGAGCGAGTCCGCCAGGCTGGAGATGGTGGTTATGAACACGGCCCCATCGCCTGCCGGCACCATCCCGGAGATGATTGAGTTCAACGAGGACGAGGCATCCGGGACCTTCGACGCCGGTGATTGGTTCGTGGACCTCGACGGCGATACGCTCACCTTCGAGATGGCGGCCACCGATCACATTTCGATCGTCGGGGAGCCGGGATCGTTCCACCTCACCGCAGATCTGGACTTCGGCGGGACCGGGACGCTCAACGTGAAGGCCTCAGACGGCGAGGGTAACTTCACCCTGAAAATACCTATCTCAGTAGTCCATTTGAACGACCTACCACTCATTTTCATTGAGGGGAACGTCACCGTGGAACAGGGAGATTGGACCTACATTGACATTAAGGCAACCGACATATCCGATAATGACCTGGTTGCAGTATCATCGGATATCCTCGACGTCATACCCAATATAACGGTGGGCGTGAACCTGTTCACCTACCCCAACGGATCGATGAATTTCAAACCGACGAACGACATGGTGGGCATCCATACGATCTCGGTCACCGCTACAGATGGCACCGTGAACGTCACACGGGAGGTCACTGTAACCGTGCTGAACGTCAACAAGGGCCCCGCCAACCCCTCGGTCACTATGGACCCGAACGTCAGGTTCGCCAGGGAGGACGCAGAGATAACCTTCAGGGGCAGCTCGGATGACGAGGACCTGATCTGGGGCGACTCCCTGACCTACAGCTGGAACTCATCTCTCGACGGATCGCTGGGAGAGGGAGAGGAGATCACCCCCACGCTTTCCGTTGGGGAACACCTGATAACCCTCACCGTCACGGATTCCGAGGGGGAGACGAACACCACATCCTTCGAATTTACCGTTGAGGAGGTTGAAGGGGCACAGGGCGAGGTCATGCGAACCACGGTGCTCATCGCCATAGTGATCGTTATCGGGTTCCTTATCGGAACCCTGATAGGCATTGGGATCGCATTTTCCAGAAAGAAGAAGGGGGATTCGGAGGAGGAGGCCAGTTCAGGTGATGATAATAAGGACCCAGGGGATGCTGAAAAGGGGGAGGAGAAGGCAGCCGAAGGGTCGAAAGAGGGAGATAAGGCGCCCTCCCCGGACGATGATGGGGAGAAGGCGGAAAAAGAAGAGGCTCCCCCCTCCGAAGAGAAACGGTGAGGATACGCATCCAACCTCCAAAATAATAAAATCGATGACCCCTTCTCTGGAGTCGGAGATGAACCTGATGGCCGAAAGCAACCTGCCCGATCGAAAAGATGTGAAAGAGGGGGATACGTGGGACCTCTCCCCGATATTCGCTGGAGATGAAGTGTGGGATCAGGAGTTCCATTCGATCAGGTCCACCATATCTGACATATCAAAATACCAGGGCCAGATCGGGTCATCCGTCCCCTCCCTGGCGAAGTTCCTCCATATGCTTGATGACATATCCCGCAGGATGGGAAACCTCTCCGTTTACGCACATCTCAGGCACGATCAGGACCTGTCCGATGTGAAGTATCAGGCGATGAACGACAGGGCGCAGAGGCTCTATGTCGAGATAGATACCGCAACCTCCTTCCTGGTGCCGGAGATCCTCTCAAGAGACGAGGAGGAGCTCGCGGCCCTCCTTGACGAGGAGGAGCTCAAGTTTGCAGCTGTCCCCCTCCGCAGCATCATAAGGAACAGGGAGCATTACCTCTCCCAGAGGGAGGAAA
>JAGLEG010000066.1 GCA_023145185.1 Thermoplasmata archaeon | reverse complement strand
ATCTGTCAATGTTGGGATTCAGATCAGATTATATCTATCAAAGTTGGGATATTGAGGAGTGTTAAAGCGAGGGTACTCCCAACTTCGACAGGCAAATACCCTATTCGATCTGTCAATGTTGGGATCATAACCTTGATCTCATCCGATTTATTTTTAGGTTTACAATAATCGATCGATCTATAAAAATATCAAACAACAATAAAAATATGGGGGAGTCAGACTCCCCCAATGGTCCAAGATCACTCGGTGATCTTCAGCTTCGCTCCACAATCATCGCATTTAATACGTAGAGGCCTCTCGGGGGAATCTATCTCGATATCATTGCCACATTTCGGACACTCAATGACCTCTGGTTCATATTCCTTCTTTTTGGGCTTCTTCTTTTTCTTCTTGGGCCTCTCTTCTTCTTCTTCTTCTCTGGCAGGCTTTTTCTTTTTCTTTTCGGTTTTCTCAACCTCATCCTTCTTCTTGGATTTCTTCGTGGGTCGATCTTCTTCGTCATCCGATCCCTTTTTCTTTGGTCTGTCACCTTCGGACTTCTTATCTTCGGATTTCTTTTTCTTTGCTGATCCCTTTATGGTTCCTTTCGCTCCGCAGTGAGGACAGGTGATCTTGATCGGCCTCTTTGGTGAGGTGATCTTGATCGGCTTTTTACATTTTGGACATTTTATTGTTACTGGTTCATACCCTTCCTCATCCACACTTCCTAATCCTTTGTAAGCGTCTGCGAACAGAGATTGGGATTTACCTTCAAGATCCTCAATTGCTGCCTTTAGTTCCTTTACGCTCTTTCCTTCCATTTTCTCTTTCAACTCAGCACTGGCTTTTTTTGTCTCCTTTATCTTTTTCTTATCCAGTTTATCCAGAAGTTCTTCCATCGCCTTTTCAGTTGAATAGAGTAGGGCATCCGCTTTATTTCTCAATTCTGCGAGCTTTTTCTTCTTTTTATCAACCTTTTCGTACTTACCCGCATCATCTACCATCCTCTCTACTTCCTCCTCTGTTACTCCTGAGGATGGTTGAATTGTGATCTTCTGCTCCTTATTTGTTGCAAGGTCCTTCGCAGATACGTTTACGATACCATTGGCATCAATATCGAATGTCACCTCGATCTGTGGTATACCCCTTGGGGCTGGTGGTATGCCGATCAAGTGAAATTTTCCAAGTGATTTATTATCAGCGGACATCTCTCTCTCACCCTGCACAACATGGACCTCTACTGAGGTCTGGTTGTCCTGAGCCGTGGAGAATATCTGATTCTTTCTGCACGGGATCGTAGTATTTCGGGGTATCAGTTTGGATGTAAGTCCTCCCACGGTCTCCACTCCCAGAGAGAGCGGTGTTACGTCAAGAAGTAGAACGTCCTTTACTTCACCGGTTAATACACCCCCCTGAATGGCTGCTCCTACAGCGACGCACTCATCAGGATTAATTCCCTTGTTCGGGGCCTTTCCGAAAAATTCCCTTATGAAATTCTGAACTGCTGGCATCCTTGTCGATCCGCCCACAAGTAGAACCTGATCGATATCTTTCGGCTTCAGGCCAGAATCCTTCATCGCCCTTTTTGTTGGGCCCTTTGTAGCGTCAAGGAGATCCTCCGTCAATGACTCGAATTTCGCCCTTGTCAATGTAAAATCAATATGCTTTGGACCATCCTCGTCCGCAGCGATATATGGCAGATGTATATTGGTGTCCAACCTACCAGAAAGTTCTATCTTTGATTTCTCTGCGGTCTCTTTTAACCTCTGCATAGCGATCCTGTCATCCCTGATGTTGATATCTGTCTCATCTTCGAACTTCTCGATGATCCAGTCCATTATCCTTGCATCGAAATCATCGCCACCAAGCAGGTTGTTACCTGATGTAGCCTTTACCTCAAAAACACCCTCGCCTATATCAAGGATGGATACATCAAATGTTCCCCCACCCAGATCGAATACAAGGATCGTCTGTTCAACATCCTGCTTGTCCATACCGTATGCAAGAGCTGCTGCAGTTGGTTCGTTTATTATCCTCAAGACCTCCAACCCTGCAATTCTTCCTGCGTCTCTTGTCGCCTGTCTCTGTGGATCCTCAAAATATGCAGGTACGGTGATCACTGATTTTTTGATCTCCTCACCCAGATACTCTTCCGCGTCTTTTTTCAGTTTGTTGAGCAACATCGCGGATATCTCCTGAGGAGTGTATTGTTTATCTTCAACCCTTACTTTATATTTCGTACCCATCTTTCTCTTTATTGAAGAGATCGTCCTATCAGGGTTGGTTATAGACTGCCTCTTGGCCACCGCTCCTACGAGTATCTCACCTTCTTCGGTAAAGGCAACTACCGAAGGTGTTGTTCTGGTACCCTCAGCATTTGGGATCACTACAGGCTCTCCACCCTCCAGAATAGCCATAGCTGAATATGTCGTTCCAAGATCTATTCCAATTACCTTTGTCATTTAATACCACCTAACCTCTTATTTTTTCTGAGATATATCCTCAAGAAAACGGGTTCATTTACCCCTTTTCATTATACGTTCGACCTGTTGTTTCAACATTATATTACTATATATAAATTTCTGCATCTAAAAAACTATTGAAATTTCACCTTTTTTAATTATTATGGGTGTTCATCATGTACCTTATTATTCGAATTCCTCCAATTCCTCCATCTCCTCCTCCCCTGGATCTTCATTTTTTGATGGGGCATACTTGGATCCATCCTCATCGTTACTCTTTTTCCCATCTTTCTTCTTTTTCTTGGGTGGCAAAGGGCCACCTCGAGACACTATGACCTTTGCAGGTCTTAACACTACACCATCAAGTAAATACCCTCTGCTCTCTACCTTTAAGATCGTGTTCTCGTATTCGTCCTTATCCAACTCCATCTCGATTGCCTCATGATAGAGAGGATCAAATATTTCACCGGTTGGATCGACCATCTCAACATCATTGTTCCTGAGATTGTTTATCAGGTTCTTTTGTATCGCCCTGAACCCGCTCAATATTGAATCATGATCTTCCACGCCTTCCATCTTCTCGATCTCATTTATTGCCCTTTCGAAATTATCAAGAGTTTCAATAATGCCCATTACAAGCTTTTTTGCGCCCATTTTTGATTGACGATCAATATCCTTATCCACTCTCTTTTTGTAATTCTCGAAATCCTTCTGAGTCCTATCATACTTTTTTTCCATAGCAGTGGCGATCGCGACCTTCCTGTTCAGGTCTTCGATCATCTTCTCTTTTTCCGATCGCAATTTCTCGATCTCGTCCTCAATTAATTCGATCTCTGATTCAAGGTTCTTATTGTCATGCAAGAGATCCTTCGCCTCCTCTCTGAACCTCTTGATCTCCCTCATGTTCAATAATAGCCTTTTCTTGATTCCATCAGAAATTGGGATCTTCCTTGCTTTTACTGTTTTGATTGCTGAGCCCGAGCTATCCGCGTCGTCCTCGTCCTCCTCATCGAAATCGAATTCGAACTCATCCTCTTCGGCCATAAAACCACCATGATCCATTACTTGAAGGAGAAGTAGGTAGATAATGTTTTTCACCATGGATACCGTAATTTCCAGTATATTGGAGAAAATTAATTATTTTCAGAATATCTCATTTTCCTTGTAAGTCATCCAATTACTCTCACAGCAATCAAGAGGAGGTAATATTTGAGAAATATCCTGTGACAATGAAAATCTCTGTATGGAGTCCAATGCCATTTTATCGCATTTTCCACAATTGTGGGCTCCTCTTACTCTACCTCCCCCGGTAGGTGATGACATTAATTTGACTGCATCTCCCAATATATCTTCCACTTCCATTATAATCTGGGTTAAGCTCCATATCCATGGAGTTCTGTACAGTCCCCGTTGATACAATCTTTCCACAACTGTTCTCTTCTGTATGTTCATTGGATTTATTGATATTGTCTGTTCTGGAAATCGTTTTATCAGATCTCTTATTGATCTCACCATATCCGAAATGGCATTCCTTTCATCCATAAATGGCGGTTTCATCAATAGATAGGATTTCAATGAGAAACCTTTATCTAATAATATTTCTGCGGACCCAATAAAATCATCATAGGTAAACCCCTTTCGGATCAATTTAGACCTAATATTATCATCTGTAGTCTCTAGACCGATCGCAACCTCTATGTCGTCATGGAGTGTCCCCAGATCATTTATTGCCTTTTCAGTAATAAACTCGGGGCGCGATTCAACAAGTATCCTTGATCTCGGAGAGATATCATGGATCTTTTTAATTATTGAATGTGTTGTCTTCAAAGGGATTTCATTTTCATCAAAGAACGATCCGGAAGTGAAGATCTTAATATATTCCATATCCTTCATTATATCCAGGCGTGAATCAATTTGTGCAATATATTCAACGTGATCTACAGGTGCCCTGCTTACATTGTTATTGTAGCCGCACATTGAACATCCAAGTTTTTCGCTCCAATAACATCCAGGTGTGTCAAGTATCAAAGTCGCTGTTTCCACAACCCTATCTCCCTTTCTATCATCCTCTTTCCAAAACGAGACAGGATTTGTTCTACCATCACCCAATTACATCACTTCCATTTTTCTTTCGATAGTTATTGCAACATATCCTACTATCCTAGTAACTTTATCCCATCATCGTCGATCTTATTATTTCCATACATCATCATTGTTCTATTTCTCTATGACAGAATCCATTCTTCTCATCGCATTACATCTATATTCTATTTTCTTCTCTTATTCATCTTAGAAAACTGTAATGATTTGTCTTTGGCTCATATATTGAACCTTCATCTCTTAATTTGTTAAGATAATTATCCAGATCGATCTGATCCAGATTAACCTCTTTGGCCCTTTCTATCAAGTCCGATTTCTTGGCTGTACCTTCTTTTGATTCAGATTCAAGTGATCTTATGAGATCGACAACAACCATCATCGTATCCATCTGTGACTTGGAACCTGAACCGAATATACCGTCGATATCAATATTTCCCATTTCGTCTCTTGAAGTTTGTTCAAGTGAGTACCTCATCAATTCGATGGCAAACCTTGCATCCTGTTCAGTTGCCTCCTGACTTAACCTCATTCTGGCTGAGGCCTCGGCAATTCTTACCAGTGCTTCCAACTGTCTCGCTGTAAGGGGAATACTCGCCTGCTTTCTTTCTCCAATAATGGAATTTTGATTGCTCTCCCTCAGGTCTACATAGAAGTTAACTATCTCCTCTCTTGCCTCCTTTGTCAGGATTGGAAAACAGTTCATCTTGGAATAGGCGATATATTTCCTTAACAGTTCCTTTTCTATCTCGGGGGTCACATTCTCGAATTCGATATCGTCGATATCCGCATCTTTCGTATTGATGTTCTTCCCCTCTTTTCGAGATATAATCGACCCCCCTATCCAATGTCTTTTAATGATCTCACCCGCCAGCCTTCTGTCATTTTCCATATCGGGTTTATCTATCAAAAGAAAAATTAGATCGAACCTTGA
>JAGLEG010000065.1 GCA_023145185.1 Thermoplasmata archaeon | reverse complement strand
CACTTTAACACTTTCCAATTTATCTATACTCATATGTTAAAGTTAGGCTGTATCACTGGCTCCCGACATGTATCTGGAGGGATCGAGGGCGTGTCCGGATCAGGTTCCTGGGCCCTGATCTTCTCTCTTATCCGGGTGGAAGAAGAGGATCTTCAGCGTCTCTGCTGTGCTTTTATTGGTCCAGATCCCGAGGCCGATCCCGGCAACAAGCCCCGTGGTCACACGGAGCAGGTTGAACGATTCGTAAGAGGTCAATGCCTGCGTCCCCCCATCTAAAAGCATCGGGGCCAACGCAATTAAAAGGAACGTCATGGGGAACCTCCTCGAGAGGAACATCCCCACAATGCCGCCCATTAAAAGGCCAGCGAAGAGCCCTACATCCCTTGAGCAAACCGGCATCTGGTTCCCATTCAACTGGTAGGACCTCTCGGTCAACTGATGGCAGTAGATGTCGCCGAATACGTACGCAGCCCTGGAGATCGGGGAACCCAGCTGATCGAGCTCCTCATCGTATTCACGGCTCCCCACTCTCCCCCCTTTGTCAAGCAGTACAGTGCCTTCTTCCTCCAGTAGCGGCGCCACGATCATGGCCGCGAACAGTATCAGAAAAACGATGAGCAAGGGGATGCCAAATAGGTTGGGTCGACCGATAGAGCGCCTTATAATGTCGATCGGGTCAGCGGCCACTCCTCATCCCTCCACCTCGTATCTGAGCAGGGCCCCCACCCCACCCATCCTGTCGAACATCCTCCCATTATCATGCAGGGATGAGATAACCATAGTGCGTGCTCCAGTAAGGGGGGCCATGGATAGGAGCTCCTTGCCGATATCCGTCCTGAACACCGTATCGGATATTATCAACACCTCAACTGCCCCCATATCAAGAGCGGACCTGACCTCCTCCGGCCCGTAGGCCGCCCCCTCTCCCTTCCCCACCATCTCCATGAACCGATTGAGCAGGGAAGCCTCCTGTGCCACCCTGGACCGGGACACAATATCGTGAAGCTCGTCCCCTTTGGACAGGACCTCCCTGACCCCCGCCATTCCCGCAGCAGAGGCGGGTATGGCTATCATCTTGGGCGCATCCTCCATCAGCCGCTTGCGGAACTCCTTCATGAGCGCTTCCTTGAAGAAACCGGGGCCGATAATTACAAGGGGGACGTCGTTATCCGACGCCGGCCCGTATGCCTTGATTATCTCCTCGTAATATCCGGACCACCTTCCCCCGCCCCCGTACCTCTTGCCGCCCCCTCCAACCTTTATCGTGGCGACCTGTTCCATCCCGTAATCGAGCATCTTGATCAGGGTCGCCTCCTCGTCATCAAGAGATATTATCCTGAATGAGGGCCTGGTCGAATTTCGCCTCGCCTCGTCAAGGAGGGCCCGGTCCACTCCAGGCATCGGGTCCTTGCCGATGTCAAGAACTGTCCCCGGGTCCACGTTGAAAGTGTGATATCCGCTGATATCCTGTGGGGCTTTTACGATCTTTCCCTTTATCCTCAGGTTATCCGTAAAGGGCTGGAATTCTACGTCCTCCACCTCAATTTCAAGATAGACCTTTTTTCTGGTAGAGGCGTCGGGACGGATCATATCCGTCCTGCTTTCAGATTTTCTCCAGGTGATGCCTCCCACAAAACTTCCCCGGGAGAGGATCTGATAGAGGTACCAGAGGTCGCTCATGGAATCCACCCTGACCTTCAAACGGGTCCCATCCTCCTCCTCTTTCAGTATTCTCATACATCAACCTCTAATAGACCCCGTCCTTGAAGGCCTTCTGATCGCTCGTCCACCCGTACGTCTCCCGGCCCGATCCGGGCCCAGCGTAATATTTTGTGGTGGAGGCCCCTCCCATGGAAAGGGGGGTCCCATGCACACATTTCACGGGAGGGCCCTCCATCATTTCATACAGTTCGTTGATAAAGACCTTGTACTCCCCAATATCATGGAAATAGAACAGGAAATTACTCCTGCTGCCCGATGAGTGCCACATGAGCGGGTCTATCCTCCGTTTCAGCTCCTCCTCGTACCGGATTATGCTGTCCATACTTGCATCGTTGTGGTACTCCACCACGAAATGCGCCCTTATCTTGAGGCCGAAATGCCCCATATTCAAACTATAGCTCTTGAAAAGCACCCCTTCCCGCTCCAACATCAATCTGGTCTGGCCGACCTTCTGCCTGGAGACCCCCATCATCTCGGAGATCTCCCTGTCCCCGAGCAGGGGTACGGTGACCAGAAGAGGTAGGATCTGCAGTAGAGGGTCCTTCATCTCCAGGTCGACATTGGGACAGTTCGAGAATGGATTTTCATAGCCGGATAGGGCGGGTGCCTCCACCTCGATCCCGAAATGGTATCTCAACAGGCCCGAATGGTCTCCCAGATTGTAAATGGTATTCGTCCTTATCTCGTCGAAGTACTCCCCGGAGCTGTATATCCCGCTAGGCCCCTTTACCTCTCCCCTTAACCTGCATTTTGAGATCAGGTTGTTATAATTCGTATATGTGGGTGAAAGCACCATGAGGTAGAATGCGCTGCCGTCCGTATCGAGAAAGAATATCGACCCGTGCTCCTTGGCGGCCGAGAGGAACAGTTCCCTCGCGCTATCTTCGTCCAGATCACGCCTGAGCATCCCGTACTCAACACCGCGAATCCTGAAACCCATAACGAACGGGTCTATCGCCCTCTCCAACCTCATTACACCCGACCTCAAAAGCCGCTTCCTCATCGAGGAGAAGGTGGGGTCCTTGATGGAGATGGCGCTGCATATCTCCCTCGACGGCGCCCTGGGCCATTTCGTAAGGCTGTAAAGAGCCCTGAGGTCCCTGTCATTCAATGCCATCTCCCCGAAGAAGGGCCTCATTTGTTAAATATTATACGAGGATTTATATTCGGCCCCATCACTGGCATCTGGATGATGACGGCCTTTCAACCCGATCTCAAGGGGACGGCATACGAGGACCATACTGCCGATATCTGGCTCGTTGGATATGGTGATTCCCCCGGGGTCGTGCTGTCCCGAATGGTGAATGGTCTATACGGGGCCGTTGCTGACAGGTTCGAGGTCCAGAAGGGGGAGAGGACAGGGGTAGTTCTCGAGGCGAACTCCCTTGACCTCATCCTGGTGGACCTCATCTCGGAGGCCCTGTACCTCCTCGATGCGGAGAGGATCATACTTACTGATATTCGGGTGGACCTCTCCGGAGATGGGCCCTATAGATTGGCCCTCGATGCAGTGAAGTGTCGTTGTGAGATCCCGGAAGGGGCGGAGGGATTGGAGATCAAGGCGGCGACGTATCATGGGGCTTACCTGAAAACCGTGGCGGGGGGATGGGAGGGAAGGATACTTCTGGATATCTGAGGGGAGTCCCCCTTAAATGTTATATAAATAAACCGACGATTAGGGGACATGGTCGTTGGGATGTAAATGGTGTTTGACAGGTCGATATGCTTCCTTCCGGAAGATACGGTCCTCGAGGAGAAGGTCCTCAGGTGCAAGAACGATATCATTATCTCCGATCGTGCACAGTTCCACAGAGGTATCATCACGGAGGGGAGGTTATTTCTCGGGGAGTTCGTAGAGATCCGGGGCGACCTGATAGCCCTTGGTGACATAAGGGTGGACAAGGGTTGCAGGATCGCGGGAGACATCACGGGAGACTCCGACATATTCCTGGGGGAGAGGTCCATCATCAAGGGAGAGGTGGTCGTTGGAAAGAACCTTGACATTGGCGAGGGCGTCGATATCGATCCGGACACCATCGAATCCAAGGGGTTCATCAATATCAGGAACCCGATATCCGTGATCGTCTACATCCTTCTCTACCTCCTGGAGCTGATCAAGAGGAGCGATTCCACAGAGGTGGAGGAGTTCTTCAAGGAGCTGGAGGACGGGGGTGAGGACAATTTCCTCATATCCCGTAACTTCACCTACCTTCCCAAGGGCTCAAAACTCGAGGGGGAGAGGCTCTTTGTTGCCGGGGATGTCAAGATCGGACCCAGAAGCCAGATCGTCTCAACAATAGAGGCGGAGGGGGACGTCGAGATCGAGAACGAGGCACAGATCTTCGGGGATATCATCGCTGGCAAACGGATCTATATCGGGGAGAACGTGGTCATCAACGGAAAGATATCCTCCGGAACGGAGGTGGTCATCCACCACGCCGCGCGCATAGGGGGAGACATCAGGTCAAAAAATATTGTGATCACGCCCGACACCATAGTGGAGGGCACGCTTCGGGGGGAGGAGGGCATCAAGATCATGCCCGAGGGGGACTGCGCCATCGAGGAGCGCATACTCAGGTTCGAGGGGGGCGTGGATTCCCTGGAGGGATTGGTGCACGAGGATTGAGGTCACAGCGGAGGGCCACAATTACATCGATGGCACTATTTTTGTAGATACACCCGGCTGAAGGCGGTCAAAGGGGGCACATTTTACCCTAAATTCCAAAATATTTATGTACTCTTGATAATTCACCCACCCATCGGACATCTCCTGCGATGCAGGGGGGGCCCAACTGTAATACGGTAGGTCGATCAAATGAAATTTTCCAAGAACGAGAAAAAGATCCTATGGGGTCTTGTCAGGTACCCCATGCTCAACGACAGGCAGCTCTCAGAGAAGATCAAGGTGAGGATGTCCACCCTGAACGCCATCAAGAACAAGATGAAAAGGAGCGATCTCATCAAGGACAAGATCATCCCCAACGTGGAGATCATGGACTACGAGATCCTCTCGGTGTTCTGGTCCTCCCTCACCAGGCAGACAGACACCAGGAAGGATGCCGAAAAGCTGATCAAGATCTTCGAGAAATACCCCAACACCTACACGGCCATGGTGTTTGGAGATACCATCTTCTTCCTTTCGCTTTACAAGAACTACACCCAGTACAAGATCACGGAGCTCAACCAGGAGGTCGAACTCAGGGAGATGGGCATATATGACGGCGAGAATCCTCACCGGTCCCTCTACCCTCTCTCCACATCCATCATCAACAAGAACTTCGACTATACGGCAGTTCTGGAGAGGGCGTTCAACATCAACCCGGTCGCCGATGAAAGTGAGAAGGAGAGCTCCCTTGAGAAGGCGAGGGAGAAGATCCATCATCTATCCAACAAGGAGAAGATGATCCTCAGGGGCATACTTGATAATCCCGACATGCCCGATAACAAGATCGCAGACCTCCTCAACACCACGAGACAGGCCGTGGCAAGGCACAGGAAGGAGCTTCTGGAGCTGGGAGTGATCAGAAAGACCAGGGTGATCGATTATCGACAGCTTGGTTTCAATATCCTCACAATGGTGGATATGGAATATACCAAGAAGGACGACGAGCTGGGAACGGCACCTCCGTCCTCTAAACTTCACCTCCCCAGCTTCTTCTCCGTGTACGGGAACACGGAGGGGGCCTCTCTATCCCTCTTCATGGATTTCGAGAAATACGCAGAGGGCAAGGAGATGTACACGAAGCTGATCAAGGAGTTCTGTACCTGGAGAAAAGAACCGTACATCAATCTCTACTCTCCCTCCAATACCTTAACCATCAAGCATCAGGACTACCTGCCACTGGTCGAGGAGTTCCTTGATGGGAACTGATTAAACATTCGCATCCCCCTCTCTCTCACTCTCAACTTTAATAAGAGAGGAAGAAGCTGTCAGCCTGACCTAGGTGGTATAATGTCTGATGAATTAACGGTGGAAGAGCTCCCCGGGGTAGGACCCGCAACGGCCGAGAAGTTGAAGGAATCGGGGTATGAGGATATAATGACGATCGCGGTGGAGTCCCATACCACCCTGGCGGAGGTGGCCGACATAGGGGAGGCGGTGGCCAAGAAGATCATCGTTGCGGCCAGGAGGATGGCCAATATCGGCGGGTTCGAGACCGGCGATCAGGTCCTTGAACGGAGAAGGAACGTCGCAAAGCTGACCACGTCGTCCAAGGCCCTGGACGATCTGCTTGGAAGTGGCCTTGAGACCAACAGCATTACCGAGTTCTACGGTGAGTTCGGCTCCGGCAAGACCCAGATCATCCATCAACTGTGTGTAAACGTTCAGAGGTCGGAGGAGGAGGGTGGCCTTGGCGGCCACGTCGTATATATCGATACCGAGAATACTTTCCGCCCCGAGAGAATAATCCAGATGTGCATTGGACAGGACATGGACCCCGATGAGGTTCTCAAGAACATACACGTCGCCAGGGCCTACAACTCCCACCATCAAATGCTTCTGGTGGATAAGGCGAAAGAGGTCGCCAAGGAGCACAGCATCAAACTTTTTGTGGTGGATTCGCTCACCGCTCATTTCAGGGCCGAGTACATCGGAAGGGGCGCCCTTGCAGATAGACAGCAGAAGCTGAACAAGCACATGCATGCATTATTGCAGTTCGGAGAGATCAACGGCTGCGTGATCGCAGTTACCAACCAGGTCTCCGCCAAACCGGACGCTTTCTTCGGGGACCCCACACGGGCCATCGGCGGGCACATAATCGGCCATACATCCACATTCAGGCTGTATCTTCGAAAATCCAAGGGGAACCGCCGTATCGCCAGGTTGATCGATTCTCCCAACCTGCCCGAGGGCGAGGCGGTCTTCACGGTAGTAGAGGAAGGGATCAGGGACTGATGGTTTGATGAAAAACCTTTTGAACGAGTCCTGTGATAATCGTCCGAGGGATCACGTTGGAGGAAATGGACGTAAAAAGGGGCCTCGGTTCCAATATCGAGGGTGAAAAGCTTGGGGAGCTCATGAAGGAGATCTTCGGAAACGTGGAGAAGGACGGGGATTGGTTCGTCTCCAGATATGGGGCCATGCAGCCCATCAGGAGCAAACTTTCCACCAAATCCTCTCTATCCATGGAGATCATAACCGTTTCTGTTCCCGATGACGAGGTGCTGGACACCATGAGGAAGAGGAATGCGTTTCTCGAGACGGCCACTGGTTTCAACTCCAAGCAGAGGTTGAAAAGGCTCAAGGCGAAGGCCAAGAAAGGCGGCCTCTAGAAGAATTTATCTACCCATCTTACATTCGGTGGTTCCCAGCAAATGCGGATGTGGTCTAGCTCGGTAGGACCGTAGCTTCCCAAGCTACTTGCCCGGGTTCAAATCCCGGCATCCGCACTTTATCCTATTGGATATAGCGTATATTAATCTGAAATAGGATCCCGTGCAGGATTTCGGGATTTGAACCTTGGTCTTGTAATCCGGCTTATATCGTTTTCTGTTTACAGGATTACAAGCGCGCCTAATTCCGATCCATTCACATATCAACATAGGAATTATGGCAGCGTCAAATCCCGGCATCCGCACTCCGTTTTT